>NZ_JBFBIV010000018.1:0-125754 GCF_040702025.1 Streptomyces sp. NPDC088194
GCCCCGACCACGTGGCGCTGCCGCTGCCCGAGCCGGTCCCCTCGGCCGGGCCCAGCCATGCCGCCGCCCACTCCTCCGCCGACACCGCCTCCACCGAAGTCCCGGCCCGCCGCGCCAAGCCCGGCCCGCCGGCCAGAGTCGCGGTCCCCGTCCTGGTCCTCGCCCTGCTCTGCTTCGCGGTCGGCATCGCGGCCCTGATGGCGTCCTGAGCGAACCCGACGTCCCGAGGTCCCGATGTCCCAAGATCCCGACGTCCCGGGACCGCGCGGGCTGCGGGAGTCCGCGCCGGGTCAGCCCCGTGCCGGCCGCCACCGGGCCGCGCCGAACCACACCGCGAGCACGAGCAGCAGCAGCGTTCCCACCGCGAACGCCCCGTACGCGACCAGGCGCAGCGCCGAGGAGGACGAGCCGCCGGTCGCGGTGCCGTCGGCCGCCGCCACGTCGTGCGCGTCGACGCCGATCCCGGCCGCGCCCGGGTTCCCCGAGTACGCCGGGGCGGCCTGCGCCGCGCCGTGCACCTGGACCCGCAGCGTGACCGGCACCGGCCCGCTGACCTGCTTGGCGACGTCCGGATGCACGGTGACCGCGAAGTAGTACCAGCCCGCGACCGCCACCCGCTGCACCATGTCGTCGTCCGACGAGCGGTTCGCGTAGGCCACGGTCGGCAACTGCTCGACCAGCGAGGTGGGCGCGCCGGAGTACGAGCCGTCGGCACCGTCGACGTACTGCCGGACCGGGCTGAAAGCCGTCAGCCGCACACCGGTGTTGACGAAGTCGAGCGAGCTGCCGATCAGCGGCGCGCTGGAGAAGTCCGCGAAGACGGTGGGCTGCTGGCCCCAGTCCACCGGGACCTTGTAGAAGCGGGTCTCGCCGGGCGGCACCCGGTCCTTCCAGACGCCGGTCCTGATCGCGGCCGCGGTCTCGAAGGAAGGGCCGCCGGACGCCTGCCGCACGGTGCCGGTGGTGAGCGGGGTCGGGGAGGCGGTGGCGCCGGTCGTGGCGGGGGCGGGCGGCGGCACGGAGCCGGGCTTCAACGGCGGTTCGAGCACGTAGCGCAGTTCCAGCGGCCAGGCCGCCTGATCCGAGCCGGGGTCGGAGGTCCGGTGCACCTGGAGGGTGTACTGGTCGGCGCGCCGGCAGTCGTCGTCCTCGTCGCCGGTGGCGCGCTCCACCGCGGTGCCGACCGGGCGGGCGTCGCCGTCGTCGTCGAAATGGCCTTCGCGGCTGTCGCACTCCGAACCGTCGGCGCTGACCAGCTTCAGCTCGAGGCCGTCGTCGTAGGTCACCTTCGAGCCGGACCGCGGCACCGCGAACGCCGAGGCGTAGGCGGAGGACTTCGCGTCCAGCGCGATGCCGTACATCCGGGTCTCGCCGGGCTTGATGCTGTCCCGGTACGTGACGCCGGCCTTCATCGCGGGCGCGTCGGCCGTGGTCGCCGCGCCGTCGAGCACGCTGCCCCGCGGCTGCCAGGTGGCCGGCGCGGTGGGTGCCGGGGCCGGGCTCCCGCCGTCCGCCGCCGCAGGGCCCGTGGCCGCGGCCAGCAGCAGTAACGCGGCGGCCACACCGAACGTCGTGCGCTTCATCCCCTGCTCCTGTCCCCACCGATCAGAGCGCGATGCACCGGCACCGTATCGAAGCCCGCGGGAACGGCGAAGGCCCCGGTCGCGCTGTGCGACCGGGGCCCGGAGATCGCCCCCACGCCTTGCGGCGTCCTGCTAACGGCGTCTCACACGTCTGTGCCGGAGCCACCCGGGACCGTGTCAGTGGCTTCCGTCCACAGGTCCTGCTCGGCGCGGTCCGCCTGGATCTGCCGGTACACGAACAGCCCGGCAACGGCGGCCAGGGCGATCAGGAGAATCTTCTTCATCGCCTGACCCTCCTCCTTCTAGCGTGAGACGAGCTTCTGACCCGCCCGACTATACACAGCAGCCGATACCGAACGGTTACCTGGCACCGAAAACGGGTAGGGCATCACGCCCGGTGGAAGTAGCGCTCCCGCGACCGGCCGAACCCCACAGGCGCCGAACCCCACAGGCGCCGAACCTCACCCAGCCGAATCTCACCCCGTGCCGAACCTCACCCGCCGCGGAGCCCCGACGCAGCGGCCTCAGCCGGAGAACGACGAAGGCGGCCCGGTCCCTCAGGGACCGAGCCGCCTGTCTGCGAGTGGGGCTACCAGGACTTGAACCTGGGGCCTCTTCCTTATCAGGGAAGCGCTCTAACCGTCTGAGCTATAGCCCCGCGCTGCACCGAAAGATTAGCGCACCAGGGGCCGTGGCCCAAAATCGGTTACTCGTCCTCGGCGAGAGTCAGCTCGATGCCGCCCACGAAACCCGAGGAGAGGTTGTAGATGAAGGCACCGAGCGTCGCCAGCGCGGTGGCGAGCACCACGTCGATGACCGCGATCACCGTGGTGAAGAGCATCACCCGGGACAGCGACAGGAAGCCGACGAGGTCGAAGCCGCCCTTGCCGCCCTCGGTGGAGGTCGCGTCGCTGATCGTGGAGCCCACGGCGCTGAACACGCCGATGGTGTCGAGCACCATCCACAGCACGGCGACCGCGATGATCGTGCAGATGCCCAGCGCGATGGAGAGCAGGAAGCTGACCTTCATCACCGACCACGGGTCGGCCTTGGCCACCCGCAGTCGCGCCTTGCGGGTGCGCGGCGCCGTCCGGGCCGCGGGCCGCGGTCTGCGCACCCCGGCCGCCGCCGGCGAGCCCGAGGTCCCGCCGGGAGCCCCGGCCGGGGCTCCGGCAGGAGCGCCCGGCGGGCGAGGCGGCGCATAGGCGGCCGGCGGCTGATGCGGCGACTGACGGGTGTCCGTCACGGTGTGTCCCCCCTCCTGCGGACCCTTGCGGTCCGCGGAGCCGCTAGGCCCGGCTCCCCCGGCCGAGCCATGGGCACCGCCTGTCCGGCCGGCACCGTGCGCACCGCCCGTCCTGCCGGACCCGCCCGCGGCGCCCATGGCTCCACTCACGGCTTACTCCTCTGGTTCACCGGCCGCGGGCTCGGTGCCCGGGACCGCAGCGTCATGCCCTGTCGTGCTCGTGTCGTCCTGCGCCGCTGCCTGCGCCGCCGCGCCGTCCTGCTCATCCGGCTCCGCGCCGTCCAGCTCCACGCCGTCCGGATCATCCTCCGCTTCGGCGTTCCGCGCGATACCTACCACCGCGTCCCGCTTGCCGAGATTGATGAGCTGAACGCCCATGGTGTCACGACCGGTCTCCCTGACCTCGTTGACCCGCGTGCGGATCACACCGCCGCTGAGCGTGATGGCGAGGATCTCATCGGTCTCCTCGACCACCAGCGCCCCGACCAGAGAGCCCCGGTCCTCCACGATCTTCGCTGCCTTGATACCGAGCCCGCCGCGCCCCTGCACGCGGTACTCGTCGACCCGCGTCCGCTTGGCGTATCCGCCGTCGGTGGCGGTGAAGACGAACGTACCGGGCCGGACGACGTTCATGGAGAGAAGTTCGTCACCCTCGCGGAAACTCATGCCCTTGACCCCGGAGGTGGCCCGCCCCATCGGCCGCAGCGCGTCGTCCGTCGCGGTGAAGCGAATGCACTGCGCCTTGCGGCTGACCAGCAACAAGTCGTCCTCGGCGGAGACCAGCTCGGCGCCGATCAGCTCGTCGGACTCGGCCGCGCCGCCCTCCTCGGCCGCTCCCGCGTCGCGCAGATTGATCGCGATGACGCCGCCGGAACGCGGGGAGTCGTAGTCCTTCAGCGCGCTCTTCTTCACCAAGCCGGACTTCGTGGCGAGCACCAGATACGGCGCCGCTTCGTAGTCCTTGATGGCCAGGATCTGGGCGATCCGCTCGTCCGGCTGGAAGGCCAGCAGGTTGGCGACATGCTGGCCGCGGGCGTCGCGTCCGGCGTCCGGGAGCTCGTACGCCTTGGCGCGGTAGACGCGTCCCTTGTTCGTGAAGAACAGCAACCATTGGTGCGTGGTTGTGACAAAGAAGTGGTCGACGATGTCGTCCTGCTTCAGCTTGGTGCCGCGCACGCCCTTGCCGCCGCGCTTCTGCGAGCGGTAGTCCTCGGTCTTGGTGCGCTTGACGTAGCCGCCACGGGTGATCGTGACGACGATGTCCTCTTCGGCGATCAGGTCCTCGATGGACATGTCACCGTCGAAGGGCACCAGCTTGCTGCGCCGGTCGTCGCCGAACTTGTCGACGATGGCCTGCAGCTCCTCACTGATGATCTGCCGCTGGCGCTCGGGGGAGGCCAGGATCGCGTTGTACTCGTTGATCTTCGCCTGGAGCTCGTCGTGCTCGGCGATGATCTTCTGCCGCTCCAGGGCGGCCAGCCGGCGCAGCTGCATCTCCAGGATCGCGTTCGCCTGGATCTCGTCGATCGTCAGCAGGCCCATCAGGCCCTCGCGCGCGGTCTCGACGGTGTCGCTGCGCCGGATCAGCGCGATGACCTCGTCGATCGCGTCGAGCGCCTTGAGCAGGCCGCGCAGGATGTGGGCGCGCTCCTCGGCCTTGCGCAGCCGGAAGCGGGTGCGCCGGACGATGACCTCGACCTGGTGGTTCACCCAGTTCCGGATGAACGCGTCCAGCGACAGCGTGCGCGGCACCCCGTCGACCAGCGCCAGCATGTTGGCGCCGAAGTTCGACTGGAGGTCGGTGTGCTTGTAGAGGTTGTTCAGCACGACCTTGGCGACGGCGTCGCGCTTGAGCACGATCACCAGCCGCTGGCCGGTGCGCGAGGAGGTCTCGTCGCGGACGTCCGCGATGCCGCCGATCCGGCCGTCCTTCACCAGGTCGGCGATCTTCTGCGCGAGGTTGTCCGGGTTGGTCTGGTACGGCAGCTCGGTGACGACCAGGCACTGCCGGTTCTGGATCTCCTCGACCTCGACGACCGCGCGCATGGTGATCGAGCCGCGGCCGGTGCGGTACGCGTCCTCGATGCCACGGCGGCCGACCACCAGGGCGCCGGTCGGGAAGTCCGGGCCCTTGATCCGCTCGATCAGGGCCTCGAGGAGTTCCTCGGAGCCGGCCTCCGGGTTGGCCAGGAACCACTGGGCGCCGTCGGCGACCTCCCGCAGGTTGTGCGGCGGGATGTTGGTGGCCATACCGACCGCGATCCCGGCCGAACCGTTGATCAGCAGGTTCGGGAAGCGGGACGGCAGGACCGTCGGCTCCTGGTTGCGGCCGTCGTAGTTGTCCGTGAAGTCGACGGTCTCCTCGTCGATGTCCCGGACCATCTCCATGGCCAGCGGCGCCATCTTGCACTCGGTGTACCGCATGGCGGCGGCCGGGTCGTTGCCCGGCGAGCCGAAGTTGCCGTTGGAGTCCACCAGCGGCATCCGCATCGACCACGGCTGCGCGAGGCGGACCAGCGCGTCGTAGATCGAGGAGTCGCCGTGCGGGTGGTACGTACCCATCACGTCACCGACGACGCGGGCGCACTTGTAGAAGCCCTTCTCCGGCCGGTAGCCGCCGTCGTACATCGCGTACAGCACCCGGCGGTGCACCGGCTTGAGGCCGTCGCGCACGTCCGGCAGGGCGCGCGAGACGATGACGGACATCGCGTAGTCGAGGTAGCTGCGCTGCATCTCCGTCTCGAGCCCGACGGGCTCGATGCGCAGTCCGCCGGACTCGTTGCGCTCGTCCATCTCGGACGCGGGGAGATCGGGCACGGGAGGGGTGTTGGGGGTCTCGTCGGCCATCGCTGTCTGATAGTCCTTTCACACGGCCGGAAGTCGGGGCCGACTCAGATGTCCAGGAACCGGACGTCCTTGGCGTTGCGCTGGATGAAGGTGCGGCGCGCCTCCACGTCCTCGCCCATCAGGACCGAGAACAGGTCGTCGGCCTGCGCCGCGTCGTCCAGGGTGACCTTGCCGAGCACGCGGTGGTCGATGTCCATGGTGGTGACCCGCAGCTCTTCCGCGTTCATCTCGCCGAGGCCCTTGAAGCGCTGGATCGAGTCCTCGCGGATGCGCTTGCCGCTCTGCTTGCCCAGCGCGACCAGCGCGTCGCGCTCGCGGTCGGAGTAGGCGTACTCCCAGTCGTCGCGGCCCCACTTCACCTTGAACAGCGGCGGGCGGGAGAGGTACACGTGCCCGGCCTCCACCAGCGGGCGCATGAAGCGGAAGAGGAAGGTCAGCAGCAGCGTGTTGATGTGCTGGCCGTCGACGTCGGCGTCCGCCATCAGGATGATCTTGTGATAGCGGAGCTTGTCGATGTCGAAGTCCTCGTGCACACCCGTGCCGAAGGCCGAGATCAGCGCCTGGATCTCCTGGTTCTGCAGGATCTTGTCGATCCTGGCCTTCTCCACGTTGAGGATCTTGCCGCGGATCGGGAGGATCGCCTGGTACTGCGGGTTGCGGCCGGACTTCGCCGAGCCGCCGGCGGAGTCACCCTCGACGATGAAGATCTCGCACTTCGTCGGGTCGTTCGACTGGCAGTCGCTCAGCTTGCCGGGCAGCGACGCGGACTCCAGCAGCCCCTTGCGGCGGGTGAGGTCCCGCGCCTTCCGGGCCGCGACCCGGGCGGTGGCCGCCTGGATCGACTTGCGGATGATGTCCGTGGCCTCGTTGGGATTGCGGTCCAGCCAGTCGGTGAGGTGCTCGTGCACGACCTTCTGGACGTACGTCTTCGCCTCGGTGTTGCCGAGCTTCGTCTTCGTCTGGCCCTCGAACTGCGGCTCGCCGAGCTTCACCGAGATGATCGCGGTCAGGCCCTCGCGGATGTCCTCGCCGGTGAGGTTGTCGTCCTTCTCCCGCAGCAGCTTCTTCTCCCGCGCGTAGCGGTTGACCAGGCCGGTCAGCGCCGCGCGGAAGCCCTCCTCGTGGGTGCCGCCCTCGTGGGTGTGGATCGTGTTCGCGAAGCTGTAGACACCCTCGCTGTACTGGGTGTTCCACTGCATCGCGACCTCGACCGACAGCAGCCGCTCCTTGTCCTCCGCCTCGATGTCGATCACCGTGGGGTGGACCATCTCGCCCTTGCGCGAGTTGAGGTACCGCACGTAGTCGACGATGCCGCCCTCGTAGTAGTACGAGGCGGAGAGCGGCTTGCCCTCCTCGTCGACGTGGTCGGGGCGCTCGTCGGTCAGCGCGATCCGCAGGCCCTTGTTGAGGAACGCCATCTCCTGGAGGCGCCGGGAGAGCGTCTCGAAGGAGTAGTCGGTGGTCTCGAAGATGTCGGGGTCGGCCCAGAAGGTGACCGAGGTGCCGGTCTCCTCGGTGGCTTCGTGCTCGGCCAGCGGCGCGGTGGGCACGCCCAGCTTGTACTCCTGCGTCCAGCGGCGGCCCTCGGTGCGGATCTCGACAGCGACGCGCGTCGACAGCGCGTTGACCACGGAGACGCCGACGCCGTGCAGACCGCCGGAGACCGCGTAGCCGCCGCCGCCGAACTTGCCGCCCGCGTGCAGCACGGTCAGCACGACCTCGACGGCCGGCTTGCCCTCCGAGGGGATGATGCCGACCGGGATGCCGCGCCCGTTGTCCACCACACGCACGCCACCGTCGGCGAGGATCGTGACATCGATGGTGTCGGCGTAGCCGGCCATCGCCTCGTCGACCGAGTTGTCGACGACCTCTTGCACGAGGTGGTGCAGGCCCCGCTCACCGGTCGAGCCGATGTACATACCGGGGCGCTTGCGCACCGCCTCAAGCCCTTCCAGCACGGTGATCGCACTGGCGTCGTAGGACTTGTTGGAGTTCTCGTTGGGGTTGCCGGAATCGGCCACGAAGCGCCCTTTCTGGCACAGCACGAGCCTGGTCCCACCGAGGTGGGACCGGCTGCGATGTTCTGACTGTGGTTCGACGGTTCCGCTGGGGTACCCCTGCCGGACTCGCCGGACTGCCAGGGGAGGGCGGTCTCGTATCAGTCTACCGGTAGCGCCGACATGAGTGGGGCTTTGCCGGTACCTGAGTTCCCATGTGCCGCCCAAACCCTGCCGCGCCCGACTCCCTACACGCGGACCCGGTGCCGAAACCGCTCACGCGGGCGTCCAGGGCTTCCGGCTGTCAACCCTTCGCTACGCTCAGCAGGGGCATCCGTGCGCCACTCGCTCACCCGTATGTGTCACCGGGACCGCGGCTGCCGGGCGCCCGCAACCGGCCGTACGACCGGCTCGGTCCGGCCGGCGCCAGCACCTTGATCACCCGCACCGTGCCGTGCCCGAGATCGGCGTTGAGCCGGGCCACCAGGGTGGGCGCGAGCAGCCTCAACTGCGTGGCCCACGCGGTGGAGTCGCACTGGACGGTCAGCACCCGCTCGTCCTCGTCGTACCGGTCCGGCGCGCAGTGCAGCGCCACCTCGGGTCCGACGAGCTGGGGCCAGCGGCCCATCACCCCGCCGACGGCGGCCGGCGCCTCCCAGCCGCGCTCGGTGATCAGCCGGTTGATCGCCGCGCCCAGCGGCAGCGGGTCGCGGCCGTCCGCCCGGGCGCCGCTGCGCAGGCCGCCCCGGCGGGCCTGCTTCTTCTGCACCGCGGCCGCGCCCCGGGCGCGCGCCTGCTCCTTCGCCGCCCGCAGCGCCACGCGGGCGAGATCCACGCCCGATGTGCCGCCCGACGTGCCGGCTGCGGCCGACGGGTCCGGCCCGCCGGATGCCGCGCTCGACGCCGCGCCCGACCCGGCGGTGGACGCGGTGCCCGCCGCCGCGCCGTCCTGCCGCGGTACGGCCCTGCCGGCGCCGTCCTCGCGCCACGCCTTCGCCCGCTCGCCTTCGCTCATGCCCGCTGCACCGTCCCGTTCTGCACCGCGAACCGCGAGCCCACCAGCACTCCCGGCACGTCGTCGTCGACCGCGGCCGTGACCAGCACCTGCTCGCCGGGCGCGACGAGTTCGGCCAGCCGCTCCCGGCGCCGGGTGTCCAGCTCGGCGAACACGTCGTCCAGCACCAGCACCGGCTCCCGGCCGTCGGAGCAGAGCAGTTCGTACGACGCCAGCCGCAACGCGAGGGCGTACGACCACGACTCGCCGTGGCTGGCATAGCCCTTCGCCGGCAGCGGGCCGAGCTTCAGCACCAGGTCGTCGCGGTGCGGGCCGACGAGCGTGACACCGCGCTCGATCTCCTGCTTGCGGGCCTCGCCCAGCGCCTCCAGCAGCCGCCCGTACAGGTCCTCGCGGCCGGTCGCGCCCGCCATCCGCTCGTCGCCGATCGAGCCGCGGTACTCCAGGCCGACCGGGCCGCCGCCGGGCGCGAGTTGCTCGTACGCCTTGTCGGCCAGCGGCTGGAGCGCGGCGACCAGGTCGAGCCGCTGGGCGAGCACTTCGGCGCCGACGCGGGCCAGGTGCTGGTCCCACACGTCGAGCGTGGACAGGTCGGCGCCGCCCGTCCTGCCACCGGGGCCCGCGGCCGCCCGGCTGCCGTGCCGGCGGGCCAACGCGGCGGACTTCAGCAGGGTGTTGCGCTGCTTGAGTACCCGTTCGTAGTCGGCGCGCACGCCGGCGAGGCGGGGGGCGCGGGCGGTGACCAGCTCGTCGAGGAAGCGGCGGCGCTCGCCGGGGTCGCCCTTGACCAGCGCCAGGTCCTCCGGCGCGAACAGCACGCTGCGCAGGATGCCGAGCACGTCCCGCGGCCGGACCTGCGAAGAGCGGTTGATCCGGGCCCGGTTGGCCTTGCCCGGGTTGATCTCCAGCTCGACCAGCTGCTGCCGGTCGCCCTGCACCACCTGGGCGCGTACCACCGACCGCTCCGCGCCGAGCCGCACCAGCGGGGCGTCCGAGGCGACCCGGTGGCTGCCGAGGGTGGCCAGGTAGCCGACCGCCTCGACCAGGTTGGTCTTGCCGTGCCCGTTGGGCCCGACGAAAACCGTGACGCCCGGGTCGAGGGGGACCTCGGCCCGGGCGTAGGAGCGGAAGTCGGCGAGCGAAAGGTGCGCTACGTGCATCGCGTGCTGTGGCGCTGGGCGCGCCGACCTCCCTGCTGTGACGTGCGGTGCGGTACCGCTCGGCCTATTCGGCCGCGGTGACCGCGTGACCGCCGAACTCGTTGCGCAGCGCGGCGATCATCTTCATCTGCGGCGAGTCCTCCTGGCGGGACGAGAAGCGGGCGAAGAGGGACGCGGTGATCGCGGGCATCGGCACCGCGTTGTCGATCGCGGCCTCCACGGTCCAGCGGCCCTCACCGGAGTCGTCCGCGTAACCGCGCAGCTTCTCCAGGTGCTCGCTCTTGTCGAGCGCGTCCACGGCCAGGTCGAGCAGCCAGGAGCGGATCACCGTACCCGACTTCCAGGAGCGGAAGACCTCGCGGACGTCGGTGACCGAGTCGACCGCCTCCAGCAGCTCCCAGCCCTCGGCGTACGCCTGCATCATGGCGTACTCGATGCCGTTGTGGACCATCTTGGCGAAGTGGCCGGCGCCGACCTTGCCGGCGTGCACCGCGCCCGAGTCGCCCTCGGGCTTGAGGGCGTCGAAGATCGGCTGGGCCTTGGCGACGTCCTCGTCCTTGCCGCCGTACATCAGCGCGTAGCCGTTGGCGAGGCCCCACACGCCGCCGGAGACGCCGCAGTCGACGAAGCCGATGCCCTTGGCGGCCAGCTCGTCGGCGTGCTTCTCGTCGTCGGTCCAGCGGGAGTTGCCGCCGTCGACCACGAGGTCGCCGGGGGAGAGCAGCTCGCCGAGTTCGTCGATGGTGGCCTGGGTGGCCGGGCCGGCCGGGACCATGACCCACACCACGCGCGGCCCGTGGAGCGCGTCCACAAGTTCCTTGAGGCTGTGGACATCGGCGAGGTCCGGGTTCCGGTCGTACCCGATGACAGTGTGGCCGGCGCGGCGGATGCGCTCGCGCATGTTGCCGCCCATCTTGCCGAGACCGATGAGACCGAGCTCCATCACTGACCCTTCGTTCGAAGCATTCGACGCGTCACGCCTGACGCGTGACCGCGGCACCTGGCTGGACCGCCTTGCCTGACCTGATCCGACCACGAGCCTACGTCGGCCCGCGTTCCCGGCCTCAGCCGGACAGGCGCACCGGCATGATCAGGTACTTGTACGCGTCGTCGGCTTCGGCGTCGACCGCCGGCCGCCCGCTGAGCAGAGCGGGCTTGGTGGAGGTCGTGAAGGACAGCTGGGCGGCCGGGGAGTCGATCGCGCTCAGGCCGTCGAGCAGGAACGTCGGGTTGAAGGCGATCGAGATGTCGTCGCCGTCGAGCTTGGCGTCGACCCTTTCCACAGCCTGTGCGTCGTCGCTGGAGCCGGCCTCGAGGGTGAGCACGCCCTGCTCGAAGCTCAGCCGCACCGGGGTGTTGCGCTCGGCGACCAGCGCGACGCGCTTCACCGCCTCGACCAGGGGCGCGGTCTCGATCACCGCGACCGAGGCGAACTCGGTGGGGAAGAGCGTGCGGTACTTCGGCAGGTCGCCTTCGAGCAGCCGGGTGGTGGTGCGGCGGCCGGCGCCCTCGAAGCCGATCAGCCCCTCACCGTCGCCCGCGCCGGCCAGGGCGATGGAGACGGTGTCACCGCTGGTGAGCGACTTGGCGGTGTCCTGAAGGGTCTTGGCGGGCACCAGCGCGACCGCGGAGATGTCCGCCTGCTCGGGCTTCCACAGGAACTCGCGGACCGCGAAGCGGTACCGGTCGGTCGCGGCCAGCGTGACGGTGTCGCCCTCGATCTCGATCCGCACACCGGTGAGCACCGGCAGGGTGTCGTCGCGCCCGGCGGCGATGGCCACCTGGGCCGCGGCGGCGGCGAAGACCTCACCGGGGACGGTGCCCGAGGCGGTGGGCATCGCGGGCAGCGCCGGGTACTCCTCGACGGGGAGGGTGTGCAGCGTGAAGCGGGAACTGCCGCAGACCACGGTGACCCGCACGCCGTCGGTGGAGATCTCCACCGGGCGGTTGGGCAGCGCCCTGGAGATGTCGGCGAGCAGCCGGCCGGAGACCAGCACGGTGCCCTCTTCGTCGACCTCGGCCTCGACCGAAACCCGCGCCGAGACCTCGTAGTCGAAGCCGGAGAGGCTGAGCTTGCCCTCCTCGGCCTTGAGCAGCAGTCCGGCGAGTACGGGCACCGGGGGACGGGCCGGGAGGCTGCGGGCTGCCCAAGCCACTGCCTCGGCGAGTACGTCGCGCTCCACCCGGATCTTCACCGGAACCGCCTCCTGCTTGTTGCTGGCTGTCGGGGACCAGTCTGACGCACAGGACTGACAGTAGGTGCGGGTTGGCGTCAAGCCGTGACCCGAGCCGCGGGGCGGTGCCGGGCCGAGTTGTGCACACCCCCCGCTTCGAAACGACTTCGCAGCTCTCTATGTGTAGTCGTAGTAGTAGGGGTTGTGGATACCGTGGATAACCGGTTCCTTCGCAGGTCAGGCCCGGTTTTTTATCCACCGAGCCTGTGGGTGACGGCGGTGGATAACCAGGGGCTGCTGTGGACGGCGGAAAGTTGTGCACACCCGATACACAGGGCGACCCGACTTGTCCCCAGCTCCGTCCCCAGAAATACCCGGGTTCTCCCCAGCCCAACCCACCTCCTTGGTGTGACGGCTTTCACTCGTTCGTGGGATCGATCGTGTTTCGTTGCCGAACAGTGGACGAGCATGTGGAGAAGCGGCCCGAAGCTGTGCACAACCCAGGGCATCCTGTGGGCGAGCGGTGGACAACTTCTCATCCCCGGTGCAGGGTTGCCCGATTCATCCACAGTCTGTGGATATGGGTTACCCACATTTCCACACCCCGCTGAGCTGGGCAGACGGCCCTTGAGCCGACTGGCCTGTGGAGACGAATCTGGACAACTCCGGTGTCCCCAGGGTGTGGACGGCGGTCCGGCGACGTTTCTGTGGAGAAACGGATCTCCGGTGGGGGTAATCGAACAGCCGGAAACGGCGAGTGCCCCGGGAGCGGGGCTCCCGGGGCACTCGTGGGCGGTCGTGGGCGCGGTTGTGGGCGGTCGAGGACGCTCGTGGGCGCGGTCGAGGACGGTCGAGGACGCCCCCGCCGTCAGCTCTTGATGCGGTTCGTCAGCTCCGTCACCTGGTTGTAGATGGAGCGGCGCTCGGCCATCAGCGAGCGGATCTTCCGGTCGGCGTGCATGACCGTCGTGTGGTCGCGGCCGCCGAAGAGCGCACCGATCTTCGGCAGGGACAGGTCGGTCAGCTCACGGCACAGGTACATCGCGATCTGCCGGGCGGTGACCAGCACCCGGCTGCGGGAGGACCCGGACAGGTCGTCCACCGCGAGCCCGAAGTACGCGGCCGTCTCCGCCATGATGGCGGTGCCGCTGATCTCCGGTACCGAGTCGTCGCCGCCCGGGATCAGGTCCTTCAGCACGATCTCGGTGAGCTGGAGGTCGACTGGCTGCCGGTTGAGGCTGGCGAAGGCGGTGACCCGGATCAGCGCGCCCTCCAACTCGCGGATGTTGCGCGAGATCCGCGAGGCGATGAACTCCAGTACCTCCGGCGGCGCGTTGAGCTGCTCCTGCACCGCCTTCTTCCGCAGGATCGCGATCCGCGTCTCCAACTCGGGCGGCTGGACGTCGGTGATCAGGCCCCACTCGAACCGGTTGCGCAGCCGGTCCTCCAGGGTGACCAGCTGCTTCGGCGGCCGGTCGGAGGAGAGCACGATCTGCTTGTTCGCGTTGTGCAGGGTGTTGAAGGTGTGGAAGAACTCCTCCTGCGTCGACTCCTTCTGGGCCAGGAACTGGATGTCGTCGACGAGCAGGATGTCCATGTCCCGGTACCGCTTGCGGAAGGCGTCCGCCTTGCCGTCCCGGATGGAGTTGATGAACTCGTTGGTGAACTCCTCCGAGCTCACGTACCGCACCCGGGTGCCCGGGTAGAGGCTGCGCGCGTAGTGCCCGATGGCGTGCAGCAGGTGTGTCTTGCCGAGGCCGGACTCCCCGTAGATGAAGAGCGGGTTGTACGCCTTGGCGGGCGCCTCGGCGACGGCGACCGCGGCCGCGTGCGCGAAGCGGTTGGACGCGCCGATCACGAAGGTGTCGAAGAGGTACTTGGGGTTCAGCCGCGCGGTCGGCTCGACCGCGCCGCCACCGTTCCCGCTGCCGGGCTGCTCGCTGCGCGCGGCCGGCACCCCGCCCGGCTGCTGGTACCCGGCCGGCGGCACGTACGACTGCGGACCGCCCTGGTGCGGGCCGGAGCGGCCCTGCTGCTGGTGCCCCTGGTGCGGCACGCTCGGGTAGCTGTCGCGCGGCTCGGGCCGGTAGCGCCGCTCGTCGTACGGCTCCGGGCGGCTGTCGTACGACTCGGACCTGCCGCCGTCGTAGGAGTCCCGGGGGGAGCGCCGCTCGTCATAGGAGTCGCGGCGCACCTCGTACGGCTCGCGTTCCTGGAACTCGACCGGTGCGGGCACGCCCCAGCTGCCGAGCTTGGGCTGCTGCCAGTCCTGGCGGTCGTCAGGGTAGGCGGGGCGCATCCGCATCTCGTGGGCGTCGCGCGGATCGCGGTTGTCACGGTTGTCGCGGGCGCCGAGAGGGTCACGGGCGTCGTGCTGGTCGCGGGGGTCCCGGCCGTCGCGCGCGTCCCGGGGGTCCCGGCTGTCGTGCTGGTCGCGGGAGTCGTGCATGTCGCGCTGGTCGTGGTCGTCGGCCGTTTCCACGGGAGGCCGGGGCGGGTGATCCTGCTCGCCGCCCGAGGCGACCGCGATCGCGATCCCGACCGAGTGACCGAACTCACTGCTGAGCACCTTGGTGATCAGCGGCAGCAGCCGGCCCTCCAACACGTTCTTGGCGAACTCGTTGGGAGCGGAGAGCACCGCGGTGCCGGCCACCAGGGCCAGCGGCTGGGTGCGCTGCAGCCACTCCGTGTCCTTCGGTTTCAGCTCGCTGTCCACCAGGAGCTTCTGCAGGACCCGTGGCCACACTGCGGCAAGATCGGCAGTCACGTCGGCCACAGTGCACGCTCTCTCGGGTCGCTTGGTGGTGCGGAAAACTCCCGCGAAAGTGTGAACCTCCGGAGGGGCGGGGAGTGTACGAAGTTCGGTACCTGGATGAGCCCGGAGTCCAGTCACGGTAGTCAGGCCAGTGTGCGCGGTTCAAGTCGTTGTCCACAGGGTGTGTACAAACCTCGGGGTGTCGCGGCCGGGTTTGACCGGATGGCCTAGCCGCACGTACCGTATCGAGGTCGAGTTGTCGATGGCTGCTGCCGCCTGCCTACCGATGGGCGAAGATCTTCCGGGTGCCTCCGGCCTCCGGGTGGTTGTCAAAGCGGTACACCCGATCAGTCCGCGAGCTTCCTCGTGGGCGCACGGTGACAGCCAGGCGACGCACCGCTGCCATCCCGATCCCCCTGGAGCCCCAGAGTGAGCAAGCGCACCTTCCAGCCGAACAACCGTCGCCGCGCGAAGACCCACGGCTTCCGTCTGCGCATGCGGACCCGCGCCGGCCGTGCCATCCTCTCGACCCGCCGTGGCAAGGGCCGCGCCCGCCTGTCCGCCTGATTGCCACAGGTCTCATGCCGTGCTGCCCACCGAGAATCGGCTGAGGCGGCGCCAGGACTTCGGCGAAGCGGTTCGCCGTGGACGCCGGGCGGGTCGCCCGCTGCTGGTCGTCCATCTGCGCCGCGACGCCACGGACCCGCATGCGCCAGGGGGAGGCAGTCCCCCGGCGCGTGCGGGTTTCGTCGTAAGCAAAGCGGTCGGCAACGCCGTGCAACGCAACCTGGTCCGGCGTCGACTGCGTCATCTGGTCCGGGAACGTCTGCCGCTGCTGCCCCCCGGTAGCCTTGTGGTAGTACGCGCGCTCCCCGAGGCGGGAAGCGCGGACCATGCACAGCTAGCCCTCGACCTGGACGCCGCGCTCCAGCGGTTGCTGGGCCGTGACACCCGTGGCGACGCCGAGGGGAGGGTGGCTCGATGAAATACCCACTACTGGCACTGATCAAGCTCTACCAGTGGACGATCAGTCCCCTGCTCGGCCCGGTGTGCCGGTACTACCCCTCCTGCTCGCACTACGGATACACGGCCATCGACCGGCACGGCGCCATCAAGGGAACCGCGCTGACCGCGTGGCGCATCCTGCGGTGCAACCCCTGGTCGCCAGGTGGCGTGGATCACGTCCCGCCGCGTAAGCGGCCGCGATGGCACGAACTGCTGCGCCGCTACCTGCGGGGCGGCTCCGACGGGCCCGTCACGCCCGAGCCCACCGGACCCTCTCACGCCCAAGGAGCCTGACCGTGGGGATCTTGAACCCCCTCTATGACGCCGTTTCGTGGATCATCGTCCAGTTCCACTCGCTGTACAGCCTGGTTTTCGACAAGGACAGCGGTTGGGCGTGGGGTCTGTCCATCGTCTCCCTGGTGGTCCTGATCCGGACGGCGCTGATCCCGCTCTTCGTGAAGCAGATCAAGTCCACCCGGAACATGCAGGTGCTCCAGCCGAAGATGAAGGCGATCCAGGAGCGCTACAAGAACGACCGGCAGAAGCAGTCCGAGGAGATGATGAAGCTGTACAAGGAGACGGGTACCAACCCGCTCTCCTCGTGCCTGCCGATTCTGGTCCAGTCGCCGTTCTTCTTCGCCCTGTACCACGTGCTGAGCAATGTGGCGAAGGGCCACGAGGTCGGCGTGATCCACATGAACCTCGTGGAGAGCGCGAGCAAGGCGCACATCTTCGGCGCCCCGCTGCCGGCGAAGTTCCTGGACTCCACCGCCACCCTGGCGCACCTGAACACCAGCCACGCCGAGGTACGCACCGTCACGATCATCATGATCGTGCTGATGTCGTTCTCGCAGTTCTACACGCAGCGCCAGCTGATGACGAAGAACGTGGACATGTCGGTGAACACGCCGTTCATGCAGCAGCAGAAGATGCTGATGTACGTGTTCCCGCTGATCTTCGCGGGCTTCGGCATCATCGCCCCGGTCGGTGTGCTGCTGTACTGGCTGACCACCAACGTCTGGACGATGTGCCAGCAGCTGATCGTCATCCGGCGCAACCCCACCCCGGGCAGTCTCGCGTTCAAGCAGCGGCAGGAGCGGCTGCGGGCCAAGGGCAAGCTGGTGGAGCCGCCCGAGGAGGTCAAGGCGAAGGAAGCGGTCGAGCAGGCGCGCGCCAACCGCACCCAGCCGAAGCGGCAGAGCAAGTCCCAGCGGACCTCCGGCGGGACCGCGACCAGCACGCGTACGGCTGGTGGCTCCGGTTCCGGGACCGCGACGTCCGGGAAGGCGTCCGACGAGTCCGACGCTTCCGGTGGGTCCGGCGCCTCGAAGTCGTCCGGCGGTTCCGGTGCCTCCAAGTCCTCGGGTGCCTCGAAGTCGTCCGGTGCGTCGAAGTCTTCCGGCGGGAAGCAGTCCGGCGGCGGGAAGGGCGGCGCGCCCCGCGCGGGCGCGCCCAGGGCCGGTGCGCCGCGGGCGGGCGGTTCCAAGCAGGGCGGCGGTGCCTCGGGCAAGCAGTCCGGCGGCGCGAAGCCCAAGCCCGGCAACCTGTCGAAGAAGAAGTAAGAGGAGAGTCCAGGCGTGAGCGACGTCAACACGACCACGGCACCCGAAAGCGGCTCGTCCGCCGGCCTGACCCGGCTGGAGCAGGAAGGCGAGATCGCTGCGGACTACCTCGAGGGTCTGCTCGATATCGCCGACCTCGACGGCGACATCGACATGGATGTCGAGGGCGAGCGCGCGTCGGTGTCGATCATCGGCGACGGTGGCAGCCGTGATCTGAACAAGCTGGTCGGGCGGGAGGGTGAGGTCCTGGAGGCGCTGCAGGAGCTGACCCGGCTCGCGGTGCACCGGGAGACCGGCGAGCGCAGCCGGCTGATGCTGGACATCGCCGGGTTCCGCGCCCACAAGCGGGCCGAGCTGGCGAAGCTCGGCGCGAGCGCGGCGGCGGAGGTCAAGCAGACCGGTGAGCCGGTGAAGCTGGACCCGATGACGCCGTTCGAGCGCAAGGTCGTGCATGACGCGGTCGCCGCGGCCGGTCTGCGCAGCGAGTCCGAGGGCGAGGAGCCGCAGCGCCGCGTGGTCGTTCTGCCCGCGTAGCACCGCGACCGGCCCGCCCGCGCACCTGCGCGTGACCGATCCGTCGGCCCCGTCTGTTCGCAGACGGGGCCGAACCTTGTAACCCTGATGGTGTACGTCTGCCTTCCCAGCGCCTGGAGAACCGAGGCGCGGACATCCGAGGAAAGGACCGCCCCCGTGACCGAGGCAGCAGCGGAGCTTCCCGCGCCGCCCGAGCAGGCCAAAGAGGTCTTCGGCGACCGGTTCGGCGATGCGGTGCGCTACGCCGGGCTGCTCGCCGACGTGGGGGTCCAGCGTGGGCTGATCGGCCCGCGCGAGGTGCCCCGCCTGTGGGAACGGCACCTGCTGAACTGCGCGGTGCTCTCCGAGGTGGTCGAGGCGGACGTGTCGGTCTGCGATGTCGGCTCCGGTGCCGGGCTGCCCGGTATCCCGCTGGCACTAGTCCGGCCGGATCTGGAGATCACCCTGCTGGAGCCGCTGCTGCGGCGGACCACCTTCCTCGAAGAAGTGGTCAGGCTGCTCGATCTGGCGAACGTCACGGTGGTACGCGGCCGGGCCGAGGAGATGGTCGGCCTGCTGGCACCGGTGGACGTGGTGACCGCCCGCGCGGTGGCCCCGCTGGAACGGCTGGCCGGCTGGGGTCTGCCGCTGCTGCGGCCGCACGGTGAGATGGCCGTCCTCAAGGGCGACACCGCGGAGGAGGAGCTGAAGGCGGCCCGAGCTGCCCTCGGCCGGCTCGGTGCGGTGGGCGCGACGGTGGTGCACGTCGGCGAGGGCGTCGTCGAACCGCTCTCCACAGTGGTCCGGGTCCAGGTCGGCGAGAGCCCCGGAGGGGTACGGGCGGCCAGCAGGCGGGCCAAGGCGGCGCGCGCACACCGTGCCTCGCGCAACGGTGCGGGCGGCCGGCGCCGGCGCTGAGGGCAGCGGTCCATCCTCAGTCTGTCGCCGCCGCCCGCGTCATCTGGCGGCGGCGACGTTCGTGAAGCCCCCGGGCCGTCTCCCAGGTCGGCTTTCTACGCCATCCAACCGGCCAAAACGGAACAATCCGGAGTGTCTACGGAGTTAGTGTCGCGCCGCTGTGCATCGTGTTCCACGTGAAACGTCGCTCACTGCTCCCCGGAGTTCTCACCCGTGGCCGCGCCGCGGCCGAAGCGCATGCCAGTAAACCCGTCAAGAAGACCCCTCCTGTGGATAGTTCTCGGGATTTATCCACAGGCGGCCGGGGCTCGCTGGTTCAGCACCCCTCAGGCATGGCAGGCTCTCCTCATAGCGAGCCTGAAGTCGAGGAGAGTGAGTCCTTGCGGTCCGACGCCAACATTGCGGGACCGATGGCCGATCCGGTCCCCGGTCCCCGCTCAGCCGAAACCGCCGGAGGACCCCTGTCCGGGCCCCCGGGGTACGGGAGCGATGTTTCACGTGAAACATTGCCTCCCATGGATGACACCCCTATTGGCCGCGCGGCCCAGTTGGCCGTCGAAGCACTCGGCCGCGCCGGCGAGGGGCTGCCCAGACCTGCCCAGACCCGGGTGATGGTGGTCGCCAACCAGAAGGGCGGGGTGGGGAAGACCACCACCACCGTCAACCTGGCGGCCTCCCTGGCACTGCACGGCAACCGCGTTCTGGTGATCGACCTCGATCCCCAGGGCAACGCCTCCACCGCGCTGGGCATCGACCACCACGCCGAAGTCCCGTCGATCTACGACGTCCTGGTGGAGAGCAAGCCGCTCTCCGACGTCGTGCTCCCGGTCGCCGATGTCGAAGGGCTCTTCTGCGCACCCGCCACCATCGACCTGGCGGGTGCGGAAATCGAACTCGTCTCCCTGGTCGCTCGTGAGAGCCGGCTACAGAAGGCGATCGAGGGCTATGAACAGCCGCTGGACTACGTGCTGATCGACTGCCCGCCCTCGCTCGGCCTGCTGACGGTGAACGCCCTCGTGGCCGGCGCCGAGGTTGTCATCCCGATCCAGTGCGAGTACTACGCGCTGGAGGGTCTGGGTCAGCTCCTCAAGAACGTCGACCTGGTCCGTGCCCACCTCAACCCGCGGCTGCACGTCTCCACGATCCTGCTGACGATGTACGACGGCCGGACCCGGCTGGCGGCCCAGGTCGCGGAGGAGGTGCGCACCCACTTCGGCAAGGAGGTGCTGCGCACCAGCATCCCCCGGTCGGTGCGTATCTCGGAGGCGCCCAGCTACGGCCAGACCGTGCTCACCTACGACCCGGGTTCCAGTGGCGCCCTCTCCTACCTGGAGGCGGCCCGGGAGATGGCCCTACGGGGCCTTCCTGCCAACATCGCGGTCGAGTACGACCCGGAGCACGCCGAACAGCACCAAGAGCACAACCCGCACAGTATGTCGGAGGGGATTCAGTGAGTGATCGACGCAGAGGGCTCGGCCGTGGTCTTGGCGCGCTGATCCCGGCCGCGCCGCAGTCGGCCGGTGGCACGTCCGCGAACCAGGCGACGTTGGACCGCGGTGTCGCCGCGGCCAAGGTGGCCGGACTGACGGACCGCCGCGCGGCCGAGGCCGTACCCGCGGTGGTGGACATCCCTGTTTCACGTGGAACCGAACCGGACCTGTCCGGGGCGGAGGCGCCGGTCACCGGTGCCTACTTCGCGGAACTCGCGTTGGATGCCATCACCCCGAATCCTCGGCAGCCGCGAGAGGTCTTCGACGAGGACGCCCTCAACGAACTCATCACCTCCATCAAGGAGGTGGGCCTGCTCCAGCCGGTGGTGGTGCGGCAGATCGACACCGCTCGCTATGAGCTGATCATGGGTGAGCGCCGGTGGCGCGCCTGCCGGGAGGCGGGGCTCGAGCGCATCCCGGCGATCGTTCGCGCCACCGACGACGAGAAGCTGCTGCTGGACGCCCTCCTGGAGAACCTGCACCGGGCTCAGCTCAACCCGCTGGAGGAGGCCGCGGCTTACGACCAACTGCTGCGTGACTTCGCCTGCACCCATGAGCAGTTGGCCGACCGGATCGGCCGCTCCCGCTCGCAGGTGTCCAACACGCTGCGCCTGTTGAAGCTCTCGGCACCGGTACAGCGCCGGGTCGCCGCCGGGGTGATCTCGTTCGGGCACGCCCGGGCGCTGCTCTCCCTGGACGATGCCGACGAGCAGGACCGGCTGGCCCATCGGATCGTTGCCGAGGGGCTGTCGGTGCGCGCGGTCGAGGAGATCGTGACGCTGATGAACAGCGAGCCCGCGACCGCCCGTAAGGTCGCCGCGCCGCGGGCCGGCCGTCGGGTCTCGCCGGCGCTGACGCACCTTGCCACCAGGCTCTCAGATCGCTTCGACACCAGGGTGAAGGTCGACCTGGGTCAAAAGCGCGGAAAGATCGTTGTGGAGTTCGCCTCGATAGAGGATCTGGAGCGCATCCTGGGATCAATGGCCCCCGGTGAGGGCAAGGTCCTGGAGAACCGGCTGGAGGCCGAATCCGAGGACGGTGACGACGCCGAGGACAGCGCCGAGTGACCTGTCGGCACCCCGGCAGGCTGCGCCGGGGTGCCGACAGGCTGGTTGGCTGACAGAAACGGGGTCTTCGCCAGATGGGACGTCGGCTCGCACCGCTCACTCTCGACAATCTCACCGACCTTCCCAAACCGTGTCGACGCTGTGTCTTCTGGGAGCTCGATCCGGTCAGCGGTGAAGCGGCCGTCAAGGCAGGCCGACCCGAACTGGAGAAGGAGTCCTGGATCTCCGCGGTGCTGCTGGAGTGGGGCTCATGCGGCCGACTGGTCTACGTCGACGAGATGCCAGCCGGCTTCGTGCTCTATGCCCCGGCCGCCTATGTGCCCCGCTCCACCGCCTTCCCCACCAGCCCGGTGTCGGGAGACGCCGTCCAACTGATGACGTCCCGGGTGCTGCCGGGCTTCCAGGGGCAGGGGCTCGGCCGGGTACTCGTGCAGACCGTCGCGAAGGATCTGGTCCGCCGTGGCTTCCGGGCCATCGAGGCGTTCGGCGACGCCACGTGGGAATCCCCCGACTGCGTGCTCCCCGCCGACCATCTGACCGCCGTGGGCTTCAAGACGGTACGGCCGCATCCGCGCTTCCCCCGGCTGCGGCTGGAGTTGCGCACCGCGCTCTCCTGGCGGGAAGACGTCGAGATGGCGATCGACCGCCTGCTGGGAGCGGTACAGAAAGAGCCGGCCCTGCGGCCGCTGTGACCGCTGTGACCGCTCCGACGATGGAGACGCAGAAACGGCGGTGGTCGTGTTCCACGTGGAACACGACCACCGCCGTTTGCTTCGGCCCAGCGGGCCTGGAGCTGTGTCAGCCGATGAAGTCGGCGAGGTCCCTGACGAGGGCACCCTTCGGCTTCGCGCCGACGATGGTCTTCACGACCTCGCCGCCCTTGTAGACGTTGAGTGTCGGGATCGACATGACACCGTACTTGGCGGCGGTCACCGGGTTCTCGTCGATGTTGAGCTTGACGATGGTGATCTCGTCCGCGTGCTCGGCCGCGATCGCCTCAAGCGACGGGGCGATCTGGCGGCACGGGCCGCACCACTCCGCCCAGAAGTCGACCAGCACGGGCTTGTCGCTGGCGAGGACCTCCTCCGCGAAGGTTGCGTCCGTCACGTGCTTGGGCTTGGTGTCGCCCGTGGTGTTCTCGGCCACGGCGGGCCTCCTCAGGTTTCGGTGCGTATGAGAGGGAGTGCTGACGCGAGGTCAGGCGGTCTTCTCGGCGTCGGTGAGCGCCGCGAGGTAGCGCTCGGCGTCGAGCGCGGCCGAGCAGCCGGTGCCGGCAGCGGTGATCGCCTGGCGGTAGGTGTGGTCCACCACGTCTCCGGCCGCGAACACCCCGGGGACGTTGGTGCGGGTGCTCGGCGCCTGCACGGTGAGGTACCCCTCGGCATCCAGGTCGAGCACGCCCTTGAAGAGCTCGGTCCGCGGGTCGTGGCCGATCGCGATGAACAGGCCGGTGACCGGCAGCTCGGAAGTGTCGCCGTTCGTCGTGTTCCGCAGCGTCAGGCCGGCGAGCTTGCCGTCACCCTTGATCTCCGCCACCTCGCTGTCCCAGACGAAGGAGATCTTCGGGTCGGCGAACGCCCGCTCCTGCATCGCCTTGGACGCCCGCAGGCTGTCCCGGCGGTGCACGATCTTCACCGACTTGGCGAACCGGGAGAGGAAAGTCGCCTCTTCCATCGCGGTGTCGCCACCACCGATCACGGCGATGTCCTGGTCGCGGAAGAAGAAGCCGTCACAGGTGGCACACCACGAGACGCCGCGACCGGAGAGCTGGTCCTCGTTGGGGAGGTTGAGCTTGCGGTGCTGCGAGCCGGTCGTGACGATGATGGCCCGCGCCTGGTGGACCGTGCCCGCCGAGTCGGTGACCGACTTGATGTCACCGCTGAAATCGACCGCGACGACATCGTCCGGAATCAGCTCGGCACCGAAGCGCTCGGCCTGGGCCCGCATGTTGTCCATCAGATCCGGGCCCAGGATGCCGTCCCGGAAGCCGGGGAAGTTCTCCACCTCGGTGGTGTTCATCAGCGCACCGCCCGCGGTCACGGAGCCTTCGAAGACCAGCGGGTTGAGAGAGGCACGCGCCGTGTAGAGCGCCGCGGTGTACCCCGCAGGCCCTGAGCCGATGATGATCACGTTACGGACGTCGGTCACGGATGTTTTCCTCGTCTCTGCGAACTACTGCGGGGCCCTGGCTGGACTCTCGTCCTGCCTAACGGATACTACGGGCCCGGCATTCCCCTGTCGGTACGCCGCTCGTGTGCTCGTCCGGGACCGGCTACCGACGCGGATAGGTGCCCTGGAAGAGCACGGTGCCCGGAGTATCGGCCGAGCAGGAGGCATCGACGACGAACGCGTCCACCAGCCCGCTGTCGGCCGGGTGCGGGAGCACCACAAGATACGAGTCGGTGCCCTGGTAGCGGTCCTTGCCGACGGCCAAGGGCGCCTGGGTCCGATGCGTGGCCTTGAACACACATGAAGGCGCGTCGGCCACCACGTGACCCTGGCCTTGGTCTTCACCGTTGCTCGGCGTCGAGCCGGTGCCCTGGCCGGTCCCGTTGAACATCGGGGACACGCCATCGTTGGGGGCTGTGGTGGAACCGCCGCCGGCCCGGTTCGGGGAGTAGGGATCGGCGAGCAGCTGCCGTACCTGGTCGGCGATCGAACCTGTCGCCCGAGTGGAGTCCGATCGCTTGGCGCCGGCGGCACTCGAGGCACTGGCGTCGCTACTCGACGAGTTCTGCCCGGCCGACACCACGCCGTAGACGATGCCGCCGAGCGCGAGGACTCCGACCGCCCAGCCGGCCGCGAGCGTGAAAGCCCGCCGCCGACGGCGTCGGTCGGATCGGTCGGAACGCCCCGGCCCGGTATCGGTGGTGGGACGACCGGCGGGAGCGGCGGATGTTCCACGTGGAACACGGCTCGCGCCGCTCGGCGATGTTCCACGTGGAACATCGCGCTGTGGAACATCGGGCCGACCGTTGTCGTCGGTTGCCGCCTCGGCCGCGAGCGCCGCGTCGATCCGGTCGGCCACGTCGGCGGGCATCTGCTCGTCCGCCGTCAGTTCGCCGAGCAGGCTGCTGATCTCCGTGAGGGAGACCAGGACGTCGGCGCAGAGCGGGCACTCCGCCAGGTGCAGGCGGACCTCGACCGCCCGCTCCGGTGCGAGCAGGTCCTCGGTCAGGTCGGAGATCTCCGTGACCTCGGGATGCGGCCTGCTGTCCGGTGCCGATGTCATCGGTGTCCACCTCCGTCCTGCGTCGATCCTGTTGGTGGGACGGATGTCCCCTCCGCCCGGTTCCGTCCGTTCTCCGGGGCAGGCCGCTGCCCGGGTGGCCGATCAGCGGATGGCCGGCCGGCCGTCGGTGCGGATGGAGCGACCGGTGTCTCTTCCGTGCCGGCCTGCAGATGGCGCAGGAGCGGCAGCAGACGGGCCCGGCCGCGGGCACAGCGGCTCTTCACCGTGCCGGTCGGCACATCGAGAACCGCGGCGGCCTCGGCGACCGGATAGCCCTGCATGTCGACCAGCACCAGCGCGGCACGCTGTTCGACGGGGAGGGTGGCGAGCGCCGCGAGCAGTTCCCGGTGCAGTTCGCCGCGCTCCGCTGGCGCCTCCGCGGACTCGTGCGGCTCCATGAGCGCGTCGAGGCTCTTCTCGTCCGTGACCGGCGAGGTGCGCCGGGAGGAGGCCCTGCGGACCCGGTCCAGGCAGGCGTTCACGGTGATGCGGTGCAGCCAGGTGGTGACGGCCGACTGGCCGCGGAAGGTATGGGCGGAGCGGAAGGCGGACACCAGCGCGTCCTGGACGGCGTCAGCGGCTTCCTCGCGGTCCCCCAGGGTGCGCAGGGCAACTGCCCAGAGCCGATCCCGGTGACGCCGTACCAGCTCGCCGAAGGCGTCAGGATCGCCCGCGACATGGCGGGCGAGAAGCTCGGCGTCCCCGAGTGCGCTTCCCTCCACTGCAGCCCCCCTCGTCCGCTGACCGCCGGGCGCTCAGCCCGTGACGTGGATCTCGGACACCTGGCCACGGAAGTGGCCGTCCGAGGTGGGCGGCAGTGTGGTCAGCCAGACCAGCAGGAAGCGCGTGGTCACCTTGCTCTTCGGGGTGAGCTTCGCCTCCGTGCCCGAACCGCTGGCGACCTTGGTGAAGGTGTTGAAGTCGGTCGGCATCGTGGACGTGACCGCGGGTGCCGCCATCAGGTCCACCGAGGTCTGCCCGACGAAGTCCACCTTCACGCTGCCGACGTTCTTGGCGCTGCCCAGGTCCAGGATCAGTCCGACTCCCGACTTGAGGTTGCCGAAGTGGGCGTCCGTGTACCAGCTGGTCTCCCAGGAGGTGCTCGGACGGTTGTCGTAGGCGAACTTCACCTGCGTCGGGTTCTCGCCGCCGTCCGAACCGAACGGGTCGTAGTCCTTGGCCGTGACGATGGGGATCGGCCCGGCTGACGGTCGCGCCGATGCCTGGCCGCCCTTCTGACCGGTGGGCGTCGGGGTGGCCGAGTGCCCTTCCCGGGATTGCAGGGTGTCCGCGAGCTGCCAGCTGCCGAGGCCGATCGCGACGATCAGCAGCGCGGCCACAGCCCACTTGAGCACCTGGCCGGTGCGGCCCGGCAGTGCGGGCGGCGGTCCGGCGATCACGGGCGCCTGGCGGGGAGCACCGGCCCTCGGCGGGGCCGGGGGCTGCTGGAAGGATGCCACTCCGTAGGCCGGTGAGGGCTGCTCCGGGGGCCGGATGCGCGGGATGCCCGCGACGACCTTGGCCAGCTCCTCCGGGGTGGTGCAGGGCGGCTCCTCGCGAGAAGCGGTGGCGCCGTCGTTGGCGAGGGCGCGCATCGCGATCTCCGACAGGCCGCGGTGGACGCCGGCCCGGACCTGGTCGGGGGCGATCAGGCCGACGCCCTTGGGCAGGCCGGTCAGACCGTGGGCGTCCTCCTCGTACGGCCAGCGCTGGGTCAACGCGGCGTACAGTAGCGCGCCGATCGCCTCGGTGTCCTGCCGCCGCTGCTGGTCCGACTTCAGGCCGCGCAGCGCCGCGGCGACGGCGAGCCCGCGGATGCGGTACTGGCCGGAGACCGTGCGCAGTACCGCGCCCGGGTCGAGCCGCAGATGGGACAGGCCCTCGCGATGGGCGGCCGCCATGCCCTGGGAGACCTGGCTGACCATCTGGTACGCCTCGTGCGGCTCCAGCGGGCCGGTCCTGAGCAGATCCCCGAGCGAGACGGCGTCGGGCAGCCATTCGTGGATCACGTAGACGAGGTCGTTGTCCTCGACGGCGTCGAGGACCTGGACGAAGCGGGGGTCGCCGAGCAGGGCGGCGGAGCGGGCCGCGGCCATCACCGGACGGGCCTGCGGGTGGTCGGCGGGCAGTACGTGGACGCCGACCGCCCGGCGCAGCTTCTCGTCGACCGCGCGCCAGCTGCTGAAGCCGTCGACCCGGGTCACGCATTCGGCGAGCTGGTAGCGGCGGGCCAGCTTGTGGCCGCTGTGCAGATCGGGAGCGGTGATCCGGGGCTTGGCCGGAGCAGGGGCGGGCGCGGGCGGCGCCGTGGCCGTCTTGGTGGCGGTCTTGGCGGACTCGGGGCTCGGCTGCGCGGGTTCGCCGGGTCGATCGGCGCCGGCGGCCTTGGCGGGCTTGCCGACGGGCGCTACGGGCTCGGCCGGCGGGACGGCTTCGAGGGGTTCGGTCGGCTCGGCGGGGCCGGTGTCCTCGTCAGCGGCCTCGATCCGTACGGTGTCCTGGGCCGTGCTCTCGCTCGGCGGCCCCGCGATCGGTTCGGCGGCCGGTTCGGTGTCGGGCTGCTCCTGGGCTGTGGTGTCCTCGGCGGTGCCGCTGGTCTGCTCGTCCGTCGTGGTGCCGTCGGGAGTGGCGCTGCCCTGCCGGGCGGAGGACGAACCCTCGCCGCCCTCGTTGGCCACTCCGACGGCGGCCGTGCTCCGATCCGCCACCGTCGTTCCTGCCTCCCCATCCATTGCACGTTCTCACGTCACGCCGATGACAATTGTGCCCGCACTCCGGCTCTATGCACGACACACAGCCCACCATGATGGTTGTGCGGTACGGAGCGGGAAAGCCTGGGCACGTGTTCAGCGGCCGAGACGACCCCGCACCATCCCGATCATCGCGGTCATCTCCTCGATTCTCATCCGCTTGGCCGCGATCACGAACACGCCCAGCAGCAGCCCGCCGCCGACCACCAGAGCGGCCATCGAGCCGGCCGCGCCGCTGCCCAGGGCCTTGAGGATGACGACCACGGCGATCCCGGCCACGGCCGCCGCGGGCACGCAGGCGCCGGTGAGCCGGGCGTAGGTGCGCATGACCCGCTTGCCGTCCAGGTCGCCCTGCAACCGTCCGCGCAGCCGCTTGGCGGCCACCCCGACACCGACCGCGTACGCGAGGCCGTAGGAGAAGGCCATGCCGACGACGGCCCACCGGGTGGGCAGGATGAGGAAGGAGATGACGGAGGCGATCGCGTTGACCGCGGCCACCACCACCGTGTTGTAGAAGGGGGTGCGGGTGTCCTCGAAGGCGTAGAAGCCGCGCAGGATCACGTACTGGGCGGAGAACGGGATCAGCCCGACTCCGAAGGCCATCACGATGAAGCCGATGTTCCGGGCGGACTCCGCGCCGGTGCTGGCGTACAGCAGGCCGCACATCGGCACGCCCAGCGCCAGGAAGGCGAACCCGGCGGGCACGATCGCCACCGCCGATGTCCGCAGGCCGTAGGAGATGTCGTCGCGGACCGAGGCGATGTCGCCGTCGGCGGCCGCCCGGGAGATCCGCGGCAGTACCGCCGCCATCACCGAGACGGTGATGATGGCCTGTGGCATCTGCCAGATCAGCAGCGCGTTGTTGTAGGCGGTGATGCCTGTGCCCTGGTAGCCGCTCTTGTCCGCGTCGGCGCCCGCCCAGGTGGCGAGCTGGGTGACGACGATCAGCCCGGCCTGGTTGGCCAGCACGAAGAAGAACGTCCACTTCGCCAGCTTGGCGGTGTGGCCCAGGCCGTGGCCGCGCCAGTCGAAGCGCGGCCGGAACTTGAAGCCCGCGTCCCGTAGGTACGGCAGCATCGACAGCGACTGGACCACCAGGCCCAGCAAGGTGCCCATGCCCAGCAGCCGAGCGCCTTGCGGGGTGATCGTGCTGGAGTCCATCCGGGTGCTGCTGAAGGGGCCGTAGACCCAGATGAACATCAGGAAGGTGAAGATCACCACGATGTTGTTGAGCACCGGCGTCCACATCATGGCGCCGAACCGGCCGCGGGCGTTGAGCACCTGCCCCATCACGACGTGCACGCCCATGAAGAAGATCGTCGGCAGGCAGTAACGGGCGAAGGAGATCGCCACGTCGTACGAGTCGGGGTTCTGCGCGATCTTCGGGGACATCATCTTGACCAGCAGCGGCGCTCCGGCCACGGTGATCGCCACGATGCCGCCCAGCACCACCATGACCACGGTCAGCAGCCGGTTGGCGTAGGCCGCGCCGCCGTCCTCGTCGTTCTTCATCGCGCGGGCGAGCTGCGGCACGAAGACGGAGTTCAGGCCGCCGCCGATGGTGAGGATGTAGATCATCGTCGGCAGCACGTTGGCGACCGCGTAGGAGTCGCCGAGGGTGGCCACACCGATCGCGGCGGCGATGACCAGGGTGCGCACGAAGCCGGTCACCCGGGAGACCAGGGTGCCGGCGGCCATGAGCGCGCTGGACTTGAGGATGTTGCCGGCCTTGCCGCCGCTGGTGGGCGCGACGACCGGGATCTGACCGGTGGCGTCCCGCGGCGGCAGTCCGGTGCCCTCCACCGGGGCGCCGGCCGGCACCCCGGCCGGGGCCGGCTGACCGGGCTGCGGCTGGTACGCCGGGGCGTATCGGGGGTCGGCGTAGCGCGGGTCCGCATAGCCGGCGCCGGCGCCCTGGCCGTACTGCCGGGGATCGACCTGCTGCGGGTCGACGTAGCCCTGCTCGACGTACTGGTGGTCGCCCTGGTAGGTGGTCGGCTGCCCGTACGGCTGTTCCTCGTACGCGGGCTCGGAGTAACCGGTGCCTTCGTTGTCGGGGACCTGCGGGTAGCCGTACGGCTGGGCGTAGCCGGGCTGGGGCTGCTGGTAGTAGCCCTGGCGCGGGTCCTGCGGCTGCTGGTACGCCTGCTGGTAGCCCTGTCCCTGCTGCTGCGGGTCCTGCTGCGGTGGGGCGTACCCGCCCTGCTGCTGGTCGCGGAAGAGGTGCTCGTAGGAGTCGAAGACCGGAATCGCGCCGGTCTGGCCGAGGTCGTCGACATAGAGCGAGGCCGGGTTGTCGCCGTACGTCATCTGCTGGTAGGTCGCGGGAGACGGCTGCTGCCAGTAGTAGCCGGCCTGCTGCTGAGCTTGCTGAGCCTGCGGGGGGTGCGGCTGCTGCGGGGGGTGCGCCGACTGGTCGTAGAACTGGTCGCCGGACGGGCCGGGCCCCGCGGGGCCCGGCTGGGGGTACTGCTGCGGGTACGGCTGCTGGTAGGCGTAACCGTCCTGCGCATAGGGGTCGGGTGGCGCGGCGTGCTGCTCGGGCGTGTGAGGCATCTGGCCCGCAGCGTCGCGATCACCGTCGTACGGCGCGTTCATCAGTGCCCCACCTTATTGTCCGCTGGCTATCCGTCCACTTTCTCACCTGCCGGGGACGGCTCGGTGCTGTCCTGGCCGGTGTCAGCTGCAGGGTCACCCGGCTGCTCGGGCCCGGTGCCGTCGGTGTCGCCGCCGCCGTCGCCGTTCGCTCCGCCGTTCGTGCCACCGTTCGTGCCACCGTTCGTGCCGCCTTCCGCGGCTGCGTGGCGTTTGCGCTGACGATAGATCCGTACCCCGGCGAGCACCAGAAGCAGCAGACCGGCCGCGATGATCAGCATCACCAGGTCGGTGACGTTGGTGAGCTGGACCTTGAAGTCCACGGTGCCGCCGTACAGCGCGCCGTTCTGGGTGTAGAGGTGTGCGGTGATCTGTGCCGGACCGTTGGCGCTCGCCGTGGTCTGGAATTTCAGGGTACGGGTATGGCCGCCGTCGATGGTGATCGGCTGCTGCGGGTCCTTGATCTTGAGCCGGATGTTGGAGTTGGAGCTGAGCCGCAGCACCAGGCCGTTGATCTGCTGGCCCAGCTCGTTCTTCACGGTGACCGGAATGGTGCCGCTGCGGCCGGAGAGTGTGAGATTGGACTTCTGCAGGATGTGGACCGAGTCGATCAGGTCGGTGAGGTAGGTGCCGATCGAGTCGCGGTACGCCTTCTCGCCGCTGTCGTCGCCGCGCCACCCGGTGGAGGTCGCCCGCAGCATCGCGTTGCGGAACGGCACGGTCACGCGGTCCTTGATGGTGAGGATCACCACGAAGTCGTTGAGGTTGAGCTGCACCTCGTGGAGTTGCCGGAAGGCGTCGACGGGCAGTTCCTGCTTGCGCAGCGACTTCGGGTAGGCGCTGGACGAGGGAACCTTGTGGTTGGCCTTCGGGTCGGCCTTCGCCTTGGCGGCGGTGCCGTAGTCGGCCGACTCCGCCCACTGGCTGCTGTCCGCCGCGGCGATCGCGACCGCCATCGCCTTCGCCTGCGCGATGCTCGGCATGCGCTGCGGTGCCACCACGATGCTGCGCTGCGTGTCCGGCGCCTCGAGAGTGATCAGCAGGGTCTGCGCGAGGTAGTCCTGGATCGCGAGGCCGGCGTTCTGCGGCTTGCTCATGTCGCCGTCGAAGTCGGTGGACAGCACCGCGTCGGTGTTCACCGCGGTGGTGCCCCCGCCGATGGAGCGGGCCGAGGTCGGGGTGTGGTCGAGTGTCGCGTGCTCCCGGAGGGAGTCGTTGCGGGTGATGATCTGGTCGGCGCCGGAGGCCCGCGCCACGGACACCACGGACGGGTCGATCGCGCCGTCCACCGGCCAGGCCACGTTGGTGAGGGACTGGACGCCGAGGATGAGGTCGACCGTGGTCTTGCCCAGGGCGGTGCCGGTCTTCACCAGGTTGAGGTCGCTGGTCTGTCCCTTGGCGTGGTGGGCGAGCGAGGCGATGTCCGGATCGCCGAACGGCAGCGCCACCACCTGGTGACCGGCGACGGCCGTCTTGAGTGAGTTCAGCCACTGCTTGGCCACCGTCGAGCCGGTGCCGTCGGTGGGGTGAGTGACATCACCACCTGGTCCGGCCACCCGGTAGGGCTTCGTCATCGCCTCGACGGTGGCCAGCAGATCGGGGTCGATGACCCACGTGACCGGCAGGGTGCTGCCGAGCCTGATCATCTCGTCGAGCCGGCCGCCGGGCTTGAGCTCCTTGACCAGGTCGTCGTCGGTGAAGATCGGGCTCTGCTGGGAGTCGCTGTCCCCGCGCGGGTCGACGTGCGGCCGGTCCGTGAGCGGCCACAGATTGGTGAGCCGGGTCGACTTCGCGCCGCTGCTGTTGCCGTACCAGGGCAGGAAGACCCGCTTGATGCCGAGGACGTGGTCGGCCGGCACCTCGGCGTTCTGTCCGTCCAGCGCGATACCGACCACGTACACGCCGCCGGAAGGACCGAGGTAGAGGGCGCTCACCGGGATCTTCATGGTGAATTTCGCGCTCTGACCGGGCGCGAGGTCCGGCATGGTGACCTGGTGGCCGTTGATGTCCTTGCCGTCCAGGGTGACGTCGAATCCGGTCCTGGACTCCTCGCTCAGCAGCGCGCTGCGCGTGTGCACCGCTCCGCCGGGCGGCACGTGGGCGGCCATCCGCGCATCGGTGATCTTCGACTTGCCGTTGTTCACCACGGTGCCGGTCACCGTGATCGAGTCGCCCGAGGACGGGATGCGGGGGCTCAGGTCGGTGACGGTCACCGCGGCCGCACGCGAGCCGGTGGCGGCCGTTGCCGCCAGTTCCGGGGCGGCGTGCGAGGTGGTGGCTCCCACGGCCTGCAGCAGGCCGGTGAGGAGCGCGGCTCCGGCAAGGAGTGCTGTGCCCCGCAGCAGCCGTCGGCGCGGTGCCGTCGGAGCCCTACCGGCTGCCTGTGCCGCCTCGCCCACGCGCTCGCCCGTCCCTCGTTCGTCGTCTGCCGGTGGGTGCCACCGGTCGGTCGTCCGTCTGCCTTGTGCGTCCTGCGGAAGTGCGTGGTGGCATGTTAACGATCGTCGAGGTGTCCAAGTGCTGTGCGTCCGCCACAGGTACGCCACAGCTCGTGGGAAACCGGCGCGCCAGGGCCCGCCCGCGCCCCGTACCCTTTGACGTTGTGCCGAACGTCAGCAATGCCGCCCAGACCCCGCAGGCCCACCACCGGATCGAGCCGGTGGCCGAAGACCTCGGCCGGTTGTTCAGCGCCGCCGGTTTCAAGCTCGCCTTGGTCGGCGGCTCGGTCAGGGACACCCTGCTCGGCAGGCTCGGCAACGACCTGGACTTCACCACCGATGCCCGTCCCGAGCAGGTACTGAAGATCCTGCGGCCGTGGGCGGACGCGCTGTGGGAGGTCGGCATCGCCTTCGGCACGGTCGGTGCCCGCAAGGACGTGCCCGCCGGCGAGGGCGAGGAGGCCAGGAGCTTCCAGGTCGAGGTGACCACTTACCGGTCCGAGGTGTATGACCGGACCTCGCGCAAGCCGGAGGTCTCCTACGGCGACACCATCGAGGAGGACCTGGTGCGCCGGGACTTCACGGTGAACGCGATGGCCGTGGCGCTGCCCGAGACGCAGTTCGTGGACCCCTACGGCGGCCTGGACGACCTGGCGGCCCGGCTGCTGCGTACGCCGGGTACCCCGGAGTCGTCGTTCTCCGACGACCCGCTGCGGATGATGCGAGCGGCCCGGTTCGCCGCCCAGCTCGACTTCGAGGTGGCGCCCGAGGTGGTCGCCGCGATGACGGCGATGGCCGACCGGATCACGATCGTGTCCGCGGAGCGGGTCAGGGACGAGCTGAACAAGCTGCTGCTCTCCGACCACCCCCGCAAGGGCCTGCGGCTGCTGGTGGACACCGGGCTCGCCGATCAGGTGCTCCCCGAACTGTCGGCGCTGCGGCTGGAGCGGGACGAGCACTTCCGGCACAAGGACGTGTACGAGCACACCCTGACCGTGCTGGAGCAGGCGATCGACCTGGAGACCGACGGACCCGATCTGGTGCTGCGGCTGGCCGCACTGCTGCACGACATCGGCAAGCCGCGGACCCGTCGCTTCGAGCCGGACGGCCGAGTCTCCTTCCACCACCACGAAGTGGTGGGCGCCAAGATGACCAAGTCCCGGATGACGAAGCTGAAGTACCCCAACGAGCTGGTGAAGGACGTCTCCCGGCTGGTCGAGCTGCACCTGCGCTTCCACGGCTACGGCAGCGGCGAGTGGACCGACTCGGCCGTACGCCGCTATGTGCGGGACGCCGGCCCGCTGCTGGAGCGGCTGCACCGGCTGACCCGCTCCGACTGCACGACCCGCAACAAGCGCAAGGCCGCGGCGCTGTCCCGTACCTATGACGGGTTGGAGGCGCGGATCGCCGAACTTCAGGAGCGCGAGGAGCTGGACGCGATCCGTCCGGATCTGGACGGCAACCAGATCATGGGGATTCTCGGGGTCCCACCGGGCCCGGTGGTCGGCAAGGCGTACCAGCACCTGCTGGAGCTGCGGCTGGAGAACGGCCCGCTCGGCGAGGACGCGGCCGTGGCCGCGCTGAAGGAATGGTGGGCGGCGCAGAGCTGATGCCGGCGGGGAGCTGGCTGAGGTCGAGCGCGTCCCCTGCCGAGGGCCTGACGTCGAGAGGCTGCCGCCACGGATTGATGCCGGACGGGTCGATGTTTCACGTGGAACATCGATCGTCTCCGGTCCGGTGCCCTCAGCCGTTCTGCCTTCAGCCGTTCTCCTCCGCTTCCTGTTCCACGTGGAACATCGCCGGCCGATGTTCCACGTGGAACATCGCGTAGCCGACCCCCGCGTAGATCAGCGCCAGGACGATCACCAGCATCGAGGAGCGGCCGTCCGACGGCAGGATCAGGGCGGCGATCGCCGCGGCTCCGACGAAGGCCACGTTGAATGCCACGTCATAGAGCGAGAACACCCGGCCGCGGTAAGTGTCGTCGACATGGGTCTGCACGACGGTGTCCGTGGCGATCTTGGCGCCCTGGGTGGTGACGCCGAGCGCGAAGGCGGCCACCATCATCGGAGTCTTCGCGAACGGCAGTGCCAACGGCGGCAGCAGGAGTGCGGACCCGGCCGAGCAGCCGGTGATCCACCCCGCGGTGCCGAACCGGGTGGTGGCCCAGGGAGTGATGACCGCGGCGACGAGGAAGCCGGCAGCGGACAGACCGAGGGCAAGGCCGAGCAGGGCGAGTCCGGCGTTGCTGTCGGACGGGTCCGACCAGGCATAGCGGCACAGCATCAGCAGGGTGACGGTCAGGGCGCCGTAGCAGAAGCGCATCGCCGTCATCGCCGAGAGCGCCTGGCGGGCGGCCGGCCGCTGCCTCAGATGCCCCAATCCCTCGGCGAGGCCGCGCGCGGTGCCGGCGAGTTCGGCGCGTACCCGGGTGCGGCCGCCCCGGATGTCCGGCCCGAGCAGGTCGCGGCCGAGGGTGAGCGCCGACAGGCCCGCGCACAGGTAGAGCACGGCTGCCAGCAGCACGGTGGCCGCGTCGGCGCCGGCTCCCGCCGCGTGGAAGAGGTGCACGACGAACGCGGCGCCGCCGCCCACCGCGGCGGCGAGGGTGCCCGCGGTGGGCGAAAGGGAGTTCGCCGTCACCAGGCGCTCGCCGTCCACCACCCGCGGCAGTGCGGCCGACAGCCCGGCGAGCACGAACCGGTTGACGCCGGTCACCGACAGGGCGGAGAGGTAGAAGAGCCAGTCGGGCACATGGAGCAGGATCAGCCCGGCGGTTCCGCACGAGAGCACGGCCCGCAGGGCGTTGCAGTACAGCAGCACCTGGCGGCGCCGCCAGCGGTCGAGCAGGACCCCGGTGAACGGGCCGAGCAGGGAGTACGGCAGCAGCAGCACCGCCATCGCGGAGGCCACCGCCCCGGGCGACGCCTGCTTCTCCGGCGAGAACACCACGTAGGCGGCGAGCGCGACCTGGAAGACGCCGTCGGAGAGTTGCGACAGCAGCCGTACCGTCAGCAGCCGCCGGAAATCCGGCAGTCGCAGCAGTACCCGAAGGTCACGCAGAACACCCATGTGCACACCTTCACACGACGGACAGGGCCCCGGGTACGCGCCCCGGGGCCCTGCTCAGTCGTTCGGGTCGGTCGACCGACCGTCACATCGTCGTTCTGTCGGCCACCATTTCAGCGGTGAAGCTGTCGTGCGGTGGGCGGCGGTCCGGACGGGAGGTTCAGCGCTCGACGTCGCCGCGGATGAACTTCTCGACGTTCTCGCGGGCCTGGTCGTCGAAGTACTGCACCGGCGGGGACTTCATGAAGTACGAGGACGCCGACAGGATCGGGCCGCCGATGCCGCGGTCCTTGGCGATCTTCGCGGCGCGCAGCGCGTCGATGATGACACCGGCGGAGTTCGGGGAGTCCCAGACCTCGAGCTTGTACTCCAGGTTCAGCGGGACGTCGCCGAACGCGCGGCCCTCGAGGCGGACGTACGCCCACTTGCGGTCGTCGAGCCACTGGACGTAGTCGGACGGGCCGATGTGCACGTTCTTCGCGCCGAGGTCGCGGTCCGGGATCTGCGAGGTGACGGCCTGCGTCTTGGAGATCTTCTTGGACTCGAGGCGCTCGCGCTCCAACATGTTCTTGAAGTCCATGTTGCCGCCGACGTTGAGCTGCATGGTGCGCTCCAGCACCACACCGCGGTCCTCGAAGAGCTTCGCCAGCACGCGGTGCGTGATGGTGGCGCCCACCTGGGACTTGATGTCGTCACCGACGATCGGCACACCGGCCTCGGTGAACTTGTCCGCCCACTCCTTGGTGCCGGCGATGAAGACCGGAAGCGCGTTGACGAAGGCGACCTTGGCGTCGATGGCGCACTGGGCGTAGAACTTCGCCGCGGCCTCGGAGCCGACCGGCAGGTAGCAGACCAGGACGTCGACCTTGCGGTCCTTGAGGATCTCGACGACGTCGACCGGGGTCTCGTCGGACTCCTCGATGGTCTCGCGGTAGTACTTGCCGAGGCCGTCGAGGGTGTGGCCGCGCTGGACCGTCACGCCGGTCTGCGGGACGTCGGCGATCTTGATGGTGTTGTTCTCGCTGGCCCCGATGGCGTCCGCGAGGTCGAGGCCGACCTTCTTCGCGTCCACATCGAAGGCGGCCACGAACTCGACGTCACGCACGTGGTACTCACCGAACTGCACGTGCATGAGACCAGGCACCCTGCTGTCCGGGTCTGCGTCCTTGTAGTACTCGACACCCTGCACCAGCGAGGTGGCGCAGTTTCCCACGCCAACGATGGCTACGCGGACCGAACCCATACCGGTTGCTCCTTGTGAAATAGTCACGCGGTTCCCCGATCCCGGGTCGGCCGCCGTTCTCTTGGTTGTTGTCTAGTCGTCCCGCTCGGGGGTCGGACGCTCGACGCGTCCGGCCCGCTCGGTCTCGATCAGCTCGTTGAGCCATCGGACCTCGCGCTCCACCGACTCCATGCCGTGTCGCTGCAACTCGAGCGTGTAGTCGTCGAGCCGCTCGCGGGTGCGGGCCAGTGACCCGCGCATCCTCTCCAGCCGTTCCTCCAGGCGGCTGCGCCGCCCTTCGAGAACGCGCATCCGGACGTCCTTCGACGTCTGGCCGAAGAAGGCGAACCGGGCGGCGAAGTGCTCGTCCTCCCAGGCGTCGGGGCCGGAGTTGGCGAGCAGCTCCTCGAAGTGCTCCTTGCCCGCGGCCGTCAACCGGTAGACGATCTTCGCCCTGCGGCCGGCGAGGGGCGCGGTCAGCGGCTCGCTGTCCAGCGCCGATTCCTCGATCAGCCACCCCTGGGTGACCAGCGTCTTCAGGCACGGATACAACGTCCCGTAACTGAAGGCGCGGAACACCCCGAGCGAGGTGTTGAGCCGCTTGCGCAGCTCGTAGCCGTGCATCGGGGACTCACGCAGCAGACCGAGAACCGCGAACTCGAGGATTCCGGAGCGCTTGCTCAATCCCTCGTCCCCTCGTCTCCCGATCGGATGTGCCGCCTGTGTGTCGGCTCGATGTATCGACTCGATACATCGTGACGATAGAACGGGCCGAGACATCATGCAAGGCGAGGCGCGGTGACCGGCGTCACATCGGCAAACCTGTGAGCAGCCAACTGCCCGATATGTGACGAACGTTCGTGCCGAGCGGCATTTGACCGTGCGTACTCTGTTCGCCATGCGGAGCACTGGGAACCCTGTGGCGTCAAGGTGCGTCATGATCCTTGGTGCGGTGCGGCCCGATCCAGCCGCGCGCAGGGGGACCCGACCGGAATGTCACCGATGCCTTCAGGCGATCCCGCCTGTCGAGGAGTAGCTGTTCAATGAGCGAGCACCGTCGCAAGCCGCCGCAGTCGCCTTCCGGCGGCCGCGCTGCCGCCCGGCGCGGGGGACAGCAGCCGACGCCCCCCTCCTCCGGTGGCAGGCGAGCCGCCGGAGGCACCCCGCCCGCGGACACGCCGCCGGGCGGCACCCCGGCCGGCGGTACGCACTCCGCGGGCTCGCCTTCAGGCGGCCGCGGCGCCGGCGACGAGCGGCAGCAGCCGTACGAGGGCCGCGCGGCCGCCCGCAGGGCCGCTCAGGGGCGCAGCAGGCGCCGTGCGGCCGCTACCGGCACCGCGGCGGGCGGCGGTCCGGCCGGGCGGGCAGGCCGCCGCCCCGGCAAGAAACGGTTCATCGACTACCCCCGCTTCGGCAAGGTGGGCTGGCGCCACTGGATGCCGTCCTGGCGCCAGATCGCGGCCCTGTGCGTCGGCTTCCTCGGCACCCTGGTCGGCGTGATCGGGATCGCGTACGCGATGGTGAGCGTCCCCAACGAGAACCTCGCGGCCCAGGCGCAGAACAACGTCTACTACTGGGCCGACGGCAGCCAGATGATCGCGACCGGCGGCGAGGTCAACCGCCAGAACGTCACGATCGACGAGATTCCCCAGGCGATGCAGAACGCGGTGATCGCCGGCGAGAACAAGACCTTCGAGACCGACCGCGGCGTCGACCCCAAGGGCATCGCCCGCGCGCTGTTCAACATGGCCAAGGGCGGCGAGACCCAGGGCGGCTCGACCATCACCCAGCAGTACGTGAAGAACACCCGGCTCGACCAGCAGCAGACGTTCAGCCGCAAGTTCAAGGAACTCTTCATCTCGATCAAGGTCGGCGCGACGATGAAGAAGGACAAGATCATGGAGGGGTACCTCAACACCTCCTACTTCGGCCGCGGCGCCTACGGCATCCAGGCGGCGGCCCGTACGTACTACGGCGTCGACGCCATCAAGCTGGACCCGAGCCAGTGCGCCTTCCTCGCGGCGCTGCTCAAGGGCCCGACGTACTACGACCCGGCGGGCAACCCCACGATCGACCCGATCGCGACGGCGGCGAGCAACAAGAAGAACTCGATGATCCGCTGGAAGGACATCCTCGACCTCGAGGTCAAGGACAAGCTGCTGTCCGCCGGCCAGCGAGCGAAGTACACCACCTACCCGATGCCCGACCCGCCGAAGCAGAACGCGCAGATGGCCGGGCAGATCGGCTACATGGTCAACCTCGCCAAGAGCTACGTGATCAACAACAAGATCCTCACCGACGACCAGCTCAACCAGGGCGGCTACCAGATCCACACCACCTTCCAAAAGCCGAAGGTGCAGGCGCTGGAGGCCGCGGTCAAGAAGGTCCAGAAGAAGTCCATCAAACCCGGCGGCACCCATGTGGTGAACGGCGAGGACATGGACAAGTTCGTCCAGTTCGGCGGCGCCTCGGTGAACCCGTCGGACGGCGCGATCGTGGCCATCTACGGCGGCACCGACGCGACCAAGCACTTCACCAACAACGCCGACGAGACCGGCGCCCAGGTCGGGTCGACGTTCAAGCCGTACGTCCTGGCCGCCGCGATGACCTACGGCGTCCGGAACCCGAACGGGGGCGCCACCCAGAGCCTGAGCGAACGGACCCTGGTGTCGCCGGACAGCGAGTTCAGCGGTAAGGACAACCAGCTGATCAACGACTACACCGGCAAACCGTGGATCGGCTACGACAAGAACAACAAGCCGTTCCAGTGGCGCCAGCCGAACGACGACGGCGACAACTTCGGCAGGGTCACCCTGCGGGTGGCGCTGGACAAGTCGCTGAACTCGCCCTACGTCCAGCTCGGCCAGGACGTCGGCACCGACAAGGTGCACGACGCCGCGGTCGCGGCCGGGCTGGTCGCCGACGCCTCCAACGGCCTCGACGACTACAAGAACAGCGTCACGTACTCGATCGGCACCTCCTCGCCGAGCGCGATCCGGATGGCCGACGGCTATGCCACCTTCGACAACCACGGCCGGCAGAACGACCCGTACTCGGTCAGCACCGTCGTCCACAACGGCAAGCAGATCTACAAGCACCAGCTCAAGACCAAGGTCGCCTTCTCCCCGACGGTCGCGGACACCATCACCGACATGCTCACCGACGTGGTGAAGAAGGGCACCGGTACCCCGGCCCAGCTGCCCGGCGGCCGTCCGGCGGCCGGCAAGACCGGTACCACCGACGACAACAAGTCGGCCTGGTTCGACGGGTACACCCCGCAGCTGGCCACCTCGATCGTGATGTTCCGCCGCGACGACCAGTCCCACGACGGCAAGCAGAACGCCTTCCTGCCGATGTACGGCACCGGTGGCGCCATGAAGGTGCACGGTGACTCCTTCCCCGCGCAGATCTGGAAGGACTACATGAGCGCGGCGATGAAGGGCCAGCCGAACAAGGACTTCGAGCAGCCGGCGGAGGAGATCGGCAAGGTCATCTACGGCAACGTGACGAGCCCGACGCCCCCGCCGCCTCCCACCACGCCGCCGACCACGCCGCCGACGACCCCGCCGACGACCCCGCCGACGACGCCGCCGACGACCCCGCCGACGACGCCCACCACGCCCACCACCCCGCCGTGCTCCATCTTCGGCTGCCCCACGTCGCCCACCACGCCGCCCACCGGTACGGACAGCGGCAACACCAACGGGGGCAACACCAACGGTGGGACGGGCAACGGCGGCAGCAACGGCGGCAACGGGTGGCAGGGGACGACGAACAGCACACGAAAGCAATGACCCGGCCGTGACCCCGGCGCCGAGCCGCCGGTGGCACGACCTGTGAGACAGCCTGTGAGAGCCCCCGGAACCGTGACGGTCCCGGGGGCTCTCGCGCACACAGTCCGGTACGGCAGGATGGCGCCATGACGAGCGTGCGCTACCGAGCAGACGACGACCGGCGAGAGTCCCCCGTGCGCCCCACGGACGAGGACCCGGTGGCCGCGGCGGGCAGCGAGTTCATCGGCGGCCCGGCCGGCCGCTGGGCGCTGTCCGGGCACCGCTGGTGGAACCCGCTGCGGGTGATGGTGCTCGTCGTGATCGGCATGTTCGCGCTCGGCATGGTGCAGAAGACGTCCTGCTACTCGGGCGGCTGGTTCCAGCCGCCGCCCAGCGACCAGCAGTACGCCCACGCCTGCTACTCCGACATCCCGCACATGTACACCCAGCGCGGCTTCGGCGCCGACCTGGTGCCGTACTTCGACCGCATCCCCGACTCCCTCAGCGGCTCGGCCGACCTCCACTACCTCGAGTACCCGGTGCTGACCGGGCTGTTCATGGAGGTGGCGTCCTGGCTGACCCCGCCCGGCTCGGGGCAGCACAGCGCGCAGATCTTCTGGATCGCCAACTCCGGGATGCTGATGATCTGCGCGGTCGCGCTGGTGGTGTGCGTGGCGCGCACCAACCGGCGGCGACCCTGGGACGGCCTGTTCGTCGCCCTGTCCCCCGCGCTCGCGCTGACCGCCACCATCAACTGGGACCTGTTCGCGGTCGCGCTGGCGGCGGGCGGGCTGCTGCTGTGGTCGCGCGGCCGCCCGGGCCGGGCCGGCGTACTGATCGGGCTGGCCGCCGCCGCCAAGCTCTACCCGGTACTGCTGCTCGGCGCGCTGTTCCTGCTCTGCCTGCGGGCGGGCCGGCTAAGGCAGTTCGGCCGGACCCTGGGCGCCGCGGTCGCTGCCTGGCTGGTGGTGAACCTGCCGGTGATGGCCTTCGCGCCGCACGGCTGGGCGCAGTTCTACACCTTCAGCAAGGACCGCGGCACGGACTACGGCTCCCTGTGGATGATCGTCAGGGACCGCTCCGGCAACGCGCTCGACGGCGTCAACGAGTACGGCATCGCCCTGATGCTGCTGCTGTGCGTGGGCATCGCCGCGCTCGCCCTGTACGCGCCGCGCCGGCCGCGGCTGGGGCAGATGGCCTTCCTGATGGTGGCCGCGCTGCTGATCAGCAACAAGGTCTACTCGCCGCAGTACGTGCTGTGGCTGTTGCCGCTGGCGGTGCTCGCCCGGCCGCGCTGGCGTGATCTGGCGATCTGGCAGGGCGCGGAGGTGCTGTACTTCCTCGGCATCTGGTACCGGCTGGCCTACCTCAACAGCGCCAAGCACCACGGCCTGACCGCCGACGCGTATCACCTGGCGATCGGTGTGCACCTGCTCGGCGTGCTGTACCTGTGCGCCCTGGTGGTGCGCGACATCCTGCTGCCCGAGCACGACGTGCTGCGGCAGGATGGGTCGGACGACCCGGCCGGCGGTGTCCTGGACGGTGCCGAGGACGCGTTCGTCCTCGGCACACCCGTGCATGAGCCCAAGCACGCGTCGGCGCCGCCGGTGCCGTACGCCGACGGCGGGCCCCACCCCGAGGGCGGGTCCTACACAGGCTGAGCTGGCTTCGGCCGACCGACGCCGGCCGAGGCCCTACGCCGACTGGCGGTCCACGACGCGGTCGAACTGGGTGGTGGTGTGCCGCAGGTGCGCCACCAGCTCGTCGCCGACCGCGGGCGGCGCCACGTCGCTGGGCAGGTACAGGATCGACACCTGCATGTGCGGCGGCTCGGCGAACCAGCGCTGCTTGCCCGCCCACACGAACGGCGACAGGTTGCGGTTGACCGTGGCCAGGCCGGCCCGGGCCACGCCCTTGGCCCGCGGCATCAGGCCGTGCACCGCCTTCGGCGCCTCCAGGCCCACGCCGTGCGAGGTGCCGCCGGCCACCACCACCAGGTGCCCGTCGGCCGCGGCCTTCTCCTGCCGGTAGCCGTACCGCTCGCCCTTGGCGATCCGGGTCACGTCGAGGACCGCGCCGCGGTACTCGGTGGCGTCGTGGTCGCCGAGCCACATCAGCGTGCCGATCCGGGCCCGGAACCGGGTCTGCGGGAACTGCTGCTGGAGGGTGGCCATTTCGGTCGCGCTGAGGTGGCTGACGAACATCGTGTGCAGCGGCAGCCGGGCCGCCCGCAGCCGCTCCATCCAGGCGAAGACCTCCTCCACCGCGTCGCTGCCGTCGGCGCGGTCCAGCGGCAGGTGGATGGCGAAGCCCTCGAGGCGCACGTCGTCGATCGCGGTGTGCAGCTTGACCAGGTCGTCCTCGGAGACGCCGTGCCGCCGCATCGAGCTCATCACCTCGATCACCACCCGGGCGCCGACGAGCCCGCGCACCCCCTCCACCGACGAGACCGAGCGGATCGCCCGGTCCGGCAGCGGCACCGGTTCCTCGCCGAGCCGGTACGGGGTGAGCACCAGGAGATCGCCGCCGAAGTAGTCCTTGATCCGGGCGGCCTCGTAAGTGGTGCCGACCGCGAGCATGTCCGCGCGCAGCCGGGTCGCCTCGTCGGCGAGTCGTTCGTGGCCGAAGCCGTAGCCGTTCCCCTTGCAGACGGGCACGATGCCGGGGAACTGGTCGACCACGGACTGCTGGTGCGCACGCCAGCGCGCGGTGTCGACGTAGAGGGTGAGCGCCATCGCGTGGTCAGGACCTTTCTTCGGTGCTCCGCCCGGAGCTGGTCCGAGCGGAGAGTCGGCCGGTCAGCGGCGCGACATGTAGATGTCGAGTGCCTTGTGGAGCAGCTTGTTGAGCGGGAAGTCCCACTCGCCCAAGTATTCGGCAGCCTGGCCGCCGGTGCCCACCTTGAACTGGATCAGGCCGAACAGATGGTCCTTGTCGTCCAGGGAGTCGCTGATACCGCGCAGGTCGTACACGCTGGCGCCCATCGCGTACGCGTCACGCAGCATTCGCCACTGCATCGCGTTGGACGGGCGCACCTCACGCTTGTGGTTCGCGGAGGCTCCGTAGGAGTACCACACATGCCGGCCGACGGTCAGCATGGTCGCCGCCGCGACCGCCTCGCCCTCGTGCATGGCGAGGTACAGCCGCATCCGGTTGGGCTCCTCGCCGTTGAGCGTGGTCCACATCCGCTGGAAGTAGCTCAGGGGGCGCGGCCGGAAGTGGTCGCGGGTGGCGGTGATCTCGTAGAGGTTCTGCCACACCGGCAGGTCGTCGTAGCCGCCCTGGATCACCTGCACGCCGGCCTTGTCGGCCTTCTTGATGTTGCGGCGCCAGAGCTGGTTGAAACCCTTGAGGATGTCGTCCAGCGAGCGGTTCTCCAGCGGCACCTGGTAGACGTACCGCGGCTGCACGTCGCCGAAGCCCGCGCCGCCGTCCTCGCCCTGCTGCCAGCCCATCCGGCGTAGCCGGTCGGCGACCTCGAAGGCGCGCGGCTCGACGTAGGTGGCCTCGACATCGCGCAGCCGCTTGACGTCGGGGTCGGCGATGCCCGCCTTGACCGCCCCGGCGTCCCAGCGGCGGATGATCACCGGGGGACCCATCTTCACGGTGAACGCACCCTGCTGCTTGAGGTGCTTGAGCATCGGCTGCAGCCACTCGTCGAGGTTCGGCGCGTACCAGTTGATCACCGGGCCCTCGGGCAGGTACGCGAGGTACCGCTTGACCTTGGGGAGTTGGCGGTAGAGCACCAGGCCGACACCGACCAACTCCCCCGTGCCGTCGTCGAACCAGCCGAGGTTCTCCGAGCGCCATTCGTTCTTCACATCGGCCCATGCCGGGACCTGGCAGTGGCTCGCCGAAGACAGGCCCTGGATGTAGTCCAGGTGCTGCTTTCGGCTGATGGTCCTCAGGGACAGGCTCATACGGGGCGCTCCCCATGCTCCGACTGCGGGCTTTTGCTGGCCCGAAGCCTACTGCGGGAGGGGAGCGCCGCCGCTACTGCCCGTCAGCCGTTCCCTCGACGACCGACCGCCGTTTCGCCGAAGGACGACGGACGGCGGGTGGGCAGGCGACGGAAGGGGCACGAACGGAGGACGGGAGGAGGAACGGCCTACGAGAAGCCGCCGTGTGCCACGCCCAGGTAGAAGCCGAGCGCGGCCATCCCCAGGCCGATGATGAGTGCGAACCGCTCGGCGGTGGTGACCGAGATGTACTGGCCCCACGCACCGGTGAGGATGCCGGCCAGGCCGGTCGCGGAGCTGACCACGTGCAGGCTGTGGAATCCGGCCGTGGTGACCGCGACGATGCCGAGGACGAGCGTGATCGCGAGGAGCGAGTTCTCCAGCGGATGGCGCTTGCCGTCGGTGTTGAAGGTGAGGTGATGGGTCCGGGCCGAGGACGTCTGGGCTGTGTGCTGCTGTGCCATGAGGCACCTCCGTGATGGAGAGGTGGCGCAAGGTAGCGCCGGCCACACCCGATGTATACAGATTGGGGGCATAACCGGGCGGATTTCAACCCGGAGGACCGACCCGGGTACGCTGGGCGGTCTGCACCGGCCTTTCGCCGGGCAACGGCGGCGCGGGAAGCACTGTCGGTGCCCCGCGTTACCGTTGCGACGCAAGCCAAACCCTCCTGCCACGGAAACGCCGTGGCCGCTGAGTCCAAAGGAGGTGGGTTCCCCTATGCGTCACTACGAGCTCATGCTCATTCTCGACCCCGATCTGGAGGAGCGCGCTGTCTCCCCGCTGATCGAGTCCTTCCTGTCCGTCGTCCGCGGTGGCGGCGGCAGTGTGGAGAAGGTCGACACCTGGGGCCGTCGTCGTCTCGCCTACGAGATCAACAAGAAGCCCGAGGGCATCTACTCGGTCGTCGACCTCAAGGCCACGCCCGAGGTCGTCAAGGAGCTGGACCGCCAGCTCAACCTGAACGAGTCGGTGCTGCGGACCAAGGTCCTGCGTCCGGAACTCCACTGATCCGGGTCTCCCGGACCACCGAGTACCGAACCACCGAGTAGCAGCCACCACCACTGCACCGCCCACCAAGCCAGTCGAGAGGTCATCCCAATGGCAGGCGAGACCGTCATCACGGTCGTCGGCAATCTCGTCGACGACCCCGAGCTGCGCTTCACCCCCTCCGGTGCGGCGGTCGCGAAGTTCCGCGTCGCGTCCACCCCCCGCACCTTCGACCGGCAGACCAACGAGTGGAAGGACGGCGAGAGCCTCTTCCTCACCTGCTCGGTCTGGCGGCAGGCGGCGGAGAACGTCGCCGAGTCGCTTCAGCGCGGTATGCGCGTCATCGTGCAGGGCCGACTGAAGCAGCGGTCGTACGAGGACCGTGAAGGCGTCAAGCGGACGGTCTACGAGCTGGACGTCGACGAAGTCGGCGCCAGCCTGCGCAGCGCCACCGCCAAGGTCACCAAGACCAGTGGCGGCGGCGGTCGCGGCGGCCAGCAGGGCGGCTACGGCGGCGGTGGTGGCGGTGGCCAGGCCGGCGGCGGAGGCAGCTGGGGCGGCCAGCAGGGCGGCGGCGGGGCTCCCGCCGACGACCCCTGGGCCACCAGCGCACCGGCCGGCGGCCAGCAGGGCGGCGGCGGAGGTGGCTGGGGCGGCGGCTCCGGTTCCTCCGGCGGTGCCGGCGGCGGCTACTCGGACGAGCCGCCCTTCTAGAGGGCGACCCTCACACACTTCTTGAGCTCACAGGAGAGAGACCATGGCGAAGCCGCCCCCGCGCAAGCCGAAGAAGAAGGTTTGCGCGTTCTGCAAGGACAAGACCGTGTACGTGGACTACAAGGACACGAACATGCTGCGGAAGTTCATTTCCGACCGCGGCAAGATCCGTGCCCGTCGCGTCACCGGCAACTGCACGCAGCACCAGCGTGACGTCGCCACCGCGGTGAAGAACAGCCGCGAGATGGCGCTGCTGCCGTACACCTCGACGGCTCGATAAGGAGAGGGTGACCAGCATGTCGAAGATCATCCTCACCAACGAGGTCAGCGGCCTCGGTGCCGCAGGCGACATCGTGGACGTCAAGCCGGGTTACGCCCGCAACTACCTGATCCCGCGGGGCTTCGCCATCGCGTGGACCAAGGGTGGCGAGAAGGACGTCGAGCAGATCCGCCGGGCCCGGCGCATCCGCGAGATCCACTCGCTCGAAGACGCGAACGTCGTCAAGGCTCAGCTGCAGGCCGTCAAGGTCAAGCTGAGCACGCGTGCCGGTGACACCGGTCGCCTCTTCGGGTCCATCACCCCGGCTGACATCGCCTCGGCGATCAAGGCCGCGGGCGGCCCGCAGGTCGACAAGCGCCGGGTCGAGGTGGGTGCGCCCATCAAGACGCTGGGCGCGCACAAGATCTCGGTGCGACTGCACCCCGAGGTCGAGGCCGTTCTCGACCTGGAGGTCGTGGCCGCGTAACGCGGCATTTGGTCGGCATGGTCGCCATGTTCCACGTGAAACATGGGGACCATGGCGATCGAGCGGAACGAGCGAAGGGCCGGCTCCCGGACGGGGGCCGGCCCTTTCGCGTGCCTCGGCGGCGCACGCTCAGCGGCTCGCCCCCGTCACCACCCAGCGGCCGGACCGGGAGCGTAGCCACAGGGCCGCGAACCGGGTGAGCATCATCAGCCCCATCGCCCACCACAGCGCGGTCAGACCTCCGCCCACCGCCGGTACGGCGAACGCGACCGGCGCGAAGACCGCCAGCGTGGCCAGCATCGACCCGGCCAGATAGGGCCCGTCGCCCGCGCCCATCAGCACGCCGTCGAGGACGAAGACCACCCCGCACACCGGCTGCGCCACGGCCACCACCAGCAGTGCCGAGGCGAGCGCGTGCCGTACCGCCGGGTCGGAGCTGAACAGCGGTCCGACCAGCGGCCGGGCCAGCACCACCAGCAGTCCCAGCGCGGCGCCGCAGACCAGGCCCCACTGGATCATCCGGTTGCAGGCCGCCCGCGCGCCCGCGGCGTCGCCGGCGCCCAGATAGCGCCCGATGATGGCCTGCCCGGCGATCGCGATGGCGTCCAGCGCGAAGGCCAGCAGCGACCAGACCGTGAGGGTGATCTGGTGGGCGGCGATCTCGGTGTCGCCGAGCCGGGCGGCGACGGCGGTGGCGATCATCAGGACGGCCCGCAGGCTGATCGTCCGGACCAGCAGCGGAACCCCGGCGCGGGCGCAGGCGCGTATCCCGGCGGCGTCCGGGCGCAACATCGACCGCCACGTGCCCGGGGCCTGGGCGCGGGCGCCGCGGACCACCATGGCGAGGTAGACCGCCGCCATGCCGTTCTGGGCGATGACGGTGCCCCAGGCGGAACCCGCGATGCCCAGCCCCGCGCCGTAGACGAGTGCCGCGTTGAGGCCGGCGTTGACGGTGAAGCCGCCCACCGCGACGTAGAGCGGGGTACGGGTGTCCTGGAGGCCGCGCAGCACTCCGGTGGCGGCGAGCACCATGAGCATCGCGGGGATGCCGAGCGAGCTGATCCGCAGGTAGGTGCTCGCGTAGGGGGCGGCGGTGTGCGAGGCGCCGAAGAAGCCGACCAGGCCCGGGGCGGTCGGGAGCACGGCGGCGATGACCAGGACGCCGATCAGGAGGGCCAGCCAGATGCCGTCCATGCCCTGCCGCAGGGCCGCGGGCAGGTCGCCGGCGCCGACCCGGCGGGCGACCGCGGCGGTGGTGGCGTAGGCGAGGAAGACGAAGATGTTGACCGCGGTGGTGAGCAGAGCGGCGGCCACGCCGAGCCCGGCGAGTTGGGCGGTGCCCAGATGGCCGACAACCGCGCTGTCCACCATGACGAAGAGCGGTTCGGCCACCAGGGCGCCGAAGGCCGGCAGCGCGAGGGCCACGATCTCCCGGTCGTGGCGGCGGCGCACCGAAGCGGGCGGCCGGGCGGGTTCGCGCGGCGCCGATGTGTCGACGGCCGGGGGTACAGGACTCACAGCGGCATATCCTAACCGTCCACAAGTAAGAGGTGAAGGCCAAGTCTGATCATTACGGGTGACTGCGCAGAGTGATCTCCTCCGCGTTGTTTGTCATGATCTTGGTCCGGGTGCAGAAGTTTTTCTCCTGCACAGGCTATGGACGAAGAATTGGCAGGTCAGGATGGGTTCTGCTGCGCGTCGACCGGCTTGTCCACAGCACTGTCCCAAGGGCTGTACACAGGTTCGGGGCAGTTCTCCACAGGTATGCCGCCGTCATCCACACCCCCTGTGGATAACCGGCTTGGTGTGGGCCGCCGGTGGGCCTAGCGTGGACCGTCCCCGACTCCGCGAAGAGCGTGCGCCGGGAGGCTCGTTGGACGGCTGCGCCGCCGTGAAAACCGGGGCGCCGCCGTGAAAGAGTGGCACGCACGCGGGGTCCGGCCGGCCCGGCCGGATGGGAGGAGGTGGCGGGAATGAGCCAACCCGAACCCGCGGACGACCATTGGGCGGACCACCCTCCCGACGAGCGCCCCGCGGTCGCCCCCTTCCGCAAGCGCGGCGCCGGTGGCCAGGACGAGGGCCGGTTCTCCGAGGGCGGTGGCGGCTTCGAGCGCGTACCCCCGCAGGACCTGGACGCCGAGCAGTCCGTGCTCGGCGGCATGCTGCTGTCGAAGGACGCGATCGCCGACGTCGTCGAGGTGCTCAAGGGCGCCGACTTCTACCGGCCCGCTCACGAGACGATCTACAGCGCGATCCTTGACCTCTACGCACGTGGCGAGCCCGCCGACCCCATCACCACCTCCGCCGAGCTCACCAAGCGCGGGGAGATCGCCCGCATCGGCGGCTCCCCCTACCTGCACACCCTCGTCAACGCGGTGCCCACGGCGGCGAACGCCGAGTTCTACGCCGAGATCGTGCACGAACGTGCCGTGCTGCGCCGCCTGGTGGAGGCCGGCACCCGCATCACGCAGATGGGATACGCCGCCGACGGCGACGTCGACGAGATCGTCAACAGCGCCCAGGCCGAGATCTACGCCGTCACCGAGCAGCGCACCTCCGAGGACTACCTGCCGCTCGGCGACATCATGGAGGGTGCGCTCGACGAGATCGAGGCGATCGGCTCCCGCAGCGGTCAGATGTCCGGTGTCCCCACCGGCTTCACCGACCTCGACTCCCTCACCAACGGCCTGCACCCCGGTCAGATGATCGTCATCGCGGCCCGGCCGGCGATGGGCAAGTCGACGCTCGCGCTGGACTTCGCCCGCACCTGCTCCATCGCGCACAAGATGCCCAGCGTGATCTTCTCCCTGGAGATGGGGCGCAACGAGATCGCGATGCGGCTGCTGTCCGCCGAGGCTCGGGTCGCCCTGCACCACATGCGCTCCGGCACCATGACCGACGACGACTGGACCAAGGTCGCCCGCCGGATGTCCGACGTCACCGAGGCGCCCCTCTACATCGACGACTCGCCGAACCTGTCGATGATGGAGATCCGCGCCAAGTGCCGCCGGCTCAAGCAGCGCAACGACCTGCGGCTGGTCGTCATCGACTACCTCCAGCTCATGCAGTCCGGCGGCTCCCGGCGCCCCGAGAGCCGCCAGCAGGAGGTCTCGGACATGTCCCGTAACCTCAAGCTCCTCGCCAAGGAGCTGGAGGTCCCCGTGATCGCCCTCTCCCAGCTCAACCGCGGACCCGAACAGCGCACCGACAAGAAGCCGATGGTCTCCGACCTGCGCGAGTCCGGCTCCATCGAGCAGGACGCCGACATGGTGATCCTGCTGCACCGCGAGGACGCCTACGAGAAGGAGTCCCCTCGCGCGGGCGAGGCCGACCTCATCGTCGCCAAGCACCGTAACGGCCCCACCGCCACCATCACGGTCGCCTTCCAGGGCCACTACTCGCGCTTCGTGGACATGGCCCAGACCTGAGGTCCGGCGCTGTAGGTTCCGCGTTTCGCTGACCTTTTCCACGATTCCGTGACCTCTGCTTGGTCTATTGGTCAGGAATCGAGGAGTGGTGGCACTGGGAGGAAGGTTGCGTCACGCAGCCTGGAGGGCCACCGCCGCAGGATGAGGGCGCGATGAGGACTGCCTGCACCGCCGAGCGACACCGTTCTCAACGGCGACTGGAGTCCAGCCATTCTTCGCCGTTCCACATGACGGCGGCGGCGCCGACGGGTTCGAAGCGGATGTCGGGGTCGTTGCTGTGGATCAGGGCGAAGAAGCGGCGCTGGAGCACGGCGGCCTGTCGGGCCCGGTCGGCGATGACGTCCAGGACGATCTGCGCTGTCCGCGGGGAGGCGGTGGCAAAGCGGTCGTAGTCCGTCATGACGAGGACGAGGCCGGAGCCCTCCGGTGAGTCGTCGTACGGGCCGTAGCAGGCGATATCGCCGAGGCAGTCGTTGAGGGCGTCGAGGTTGCGGCCGTAGTAGTCCGGGAACTGGAGGGCTGCGGCGAAGTCCTGGTGCATGTCCTTGTCGGTTGCCCAGGTTCCGGCTGCGAGGTGCACTACGCGAAAGCCTCGTTCCTCCAGCCGCAGAGCTGCCTCGGTGAGGAGGCGCCTGCGCCAGAAGAGGGTGACGAAGGTGTTCAGCATGAAGTCGATGCCGGGCAGCCCCGTCGTGCGGACTGTCTCGGCGGGTGCGGGCGCGATGTCATGCCGGAAGGCATCGAGGAGGACGAAGAACTCGGCGACCGGGGTGCTGTGTGGAGGTGTGATGCGTTCGATCTCGGCTGCCCAGGTCAGGGAACTCGATGTCCCACGTCGCTCGTGGAGCCATTGGGTGAAGCGCTCTCCGGGCCAAAAGTCAAAGGGTTCGTCGATGCCGTGCACGCCGAGCGCGACCCGGTAGCCGGTGAGGATCGACTGCAGGTGGAGGAGCGACCCGTCTGGCAGCCACATCTCGGGCCTGAGCCGAACCTGCTCCAAGAAGTCGTACACGTCCGCGCAGTCCTGCCAGTGCTTGACTGCCTTCTGCGGGGTCTGCTCAGTCGACATGGCCGGAGCCTACGGGTCACGCGCATTGCGCGATGAGCCCGGAGCCCAGGGGCATAACATGCGGGTCTCATTCCTGTCTGGACATCCGAAGCCGAACGATGACCTGACAAAGTGTTACCAGAGCGCGGAATAATCAAGGTGCCACGCAGTGCGGAACGCCGAACGCTCCAGGTCGCAGCGCCGGCAAAGGTCAGCAGAACGCGGACCTACACGCCGGCGGTCCTGGCAACGGCGGTCCTGGAGACGGCGGTCCGGCCGGCGCGGGTCACTCCGTGACGGGCAGGCACTCGCGACCATCGTCAGGCCGTCAGCCGGGTATGTGACCGGGCGGGTGGTGACCGTCGTCATGGGATCGGGCCCGGTCAACGGGTGGTGAAGGCACCGCCGTTGACGTGGAGGGTCTGGGCGGTGATGTGGCGCGCGCCGGGGGAGGCGAGGAAGAAGGCGGTCTCGGCGATGTCGTCGGGGGTGCCGGGGCGCTGGTTGTGGGTCTCCTGGACCAAGGCGGTGTGGCGGGCGTCGGTCATGCCGCCGCGGAAGAAGTCCGTGCCGGTGACGTAGCCGGGGGAGATCACGTTGCTGGTGACGCCATGCGGGGCGAGCTGCGCGGACAGGGAGGTGTTCCAGGCGCCGAGGGCCGCCTTGGCCGCGCCGTACGATCCGCCGCGCCGCTCGGCGCCGATCGAACCGATGCTGATCACCGCGCCGCCGTCCGTGAGCCTGTCCCGCACGGAGGCCGTGGTCAGTACGGCGCTGAGCAGGTTGCGGCTGAGGCTGGAGCTCCACTCGGCGAGCAGGGCCTCCAGTGGCGGCACGCCGTCGGGGGCCGGTGCGGGCAGGCCGCCGGCCGCGTTGACCAGCACGTCCACCGTGGTCAGTTGCTCGGCGAGCGCCGCGGTCTGGGTCGGGTCGGTCGCGTCGCAGACCACTCCGCGCACGCCCAGGTCCTTGGCGGTTCGCTCCACCGTGTCGGCGTGCCGCCCGGTCACCACGACCTGGGCGCGGTCGGCGGCGAAGCGCGCGGCGATGGCGCGGCCGATGCCGCCGCTTCCTCCGGTGACGAGCACGGTACGGGTCAAGGGATCGCTCCTGGTCGAGGTGTCGGGATGCGGTGCCGAGCTGCTACGTTTAGAGCTAAACATAGCGCGAGGCGCACCGGCAAGAGGGGAATCCGCCATGGCCGACGACGAAGCCGACGCGTCGGCCGATGCCGATGCCGATGCCGGCAGCGGCCGCAGCAGTGGAAGCGCCTACGTATCGGCCGACACCCCGCCGGGCGCTCCACCCGGCGCCCCACCGCCCTACCCCGCCGCCGACATCGCCGCCGCCTGGCAGCGTGAGCGCCCGGGCACCCCGACCACGTCGATCGAGGTCGTCACCCCCATCTGGCGGCTGGCGAAGCTCTTCGCCGACGATCGCGCCCGGGTGCTGCGCGCCGCCGGGATCGACGCGGCCACCCTCGACCTGCTCTCCGTACTCCGCCGCGCGGGACCGCCCTACACCCTGTCCACCCGCGAGATCGCCCGCCGCACCCTGGTCACGGCCGGCGCCGTCTCGCAGCGGGTCGCCCGCGCGGAGGACGGCGGCCTGGTCAGCCGCGGCCCCGCGCCGACCGGCGGTCGTACGGTCCTGGTCGCGCTGACGGCCGAGGGGCACGCCCTGATCGAGCGCTCCGTCGACGCGGTGCTCGGGCGCGAGGCCGCGCTCGTGGCGGGCCTGTCCCCGCAGGAACGCGCACTGCTGGTCGGACTGCTGGACAAGCTATCCACTGACGTACGGGCGCGGATGAGCTGAAGCGAGGGCACCCCCGCGGCCCGAGCGGGTCGCGGGGGTGCCGTTCCGGCAGGTTCAGGCTGCCGTCAGGTGGCCGTCCAGACGAACGTCGCGGAGCCCTGGGAGCCCGCCGCGTTCCGGCCGGTGACCGTCACCGTCCAGGTGCCGGCCTTGTCGGCCGCGCCGGTGAAGGTGCCTCCGGCCGAGAGCGAGATGCCCGGCGGCAGCCCGGTCGCGGTGTAGCTGACGCCCTTGGCGTTCTTGTCGTACGTCCAGTCGACCTGCTTGTGCACCGGGCTGCTCATGCCGTACGGGTTGGGCACGGAGAGCGGCGCGGCGGTCGCGGCCGGGCCGGAGGCGGCTGCCTTCGGGGTGACGGTCGCGGCCAGGTTGCCGTTGACAGTGGTCGGCACGTTGAGCGTGCCGGTCAGCGGCAGGTTCCGCGAGGAGTCGCCCACCAGGATCTGGTAGTCGCCGGCCGCGGTCGTCCAGTTGCTGTTCGAGGTGTTCCAGTAGGCCAGGTCGTGGGTGCTGACGGTGAAGGTCACCGTCTGCGACTGGCCCGGGGCGAGCGTGACGCGCTGATAGCCGCGCAACTGGTGCACGGGCTCACCGGTGGACGCCGGGTCCCCGACGTAGAGCTGCGCGACCTCGCTGCCGGCCCGCGACCCGGTGTTGGTGACCGTGGCGTGCACGGTCGCCGTCCCCCCGCTCAGCGCTCCTACCTGGAGATTGCTGAAACCGAAGGTGGTGTACGACAGGCCGAAGCCGAACGGGAAGAGCGGGGTGATGTTCTTCGCGTCGTACCACCGGTACCCGACGTCCAGACCCTCGCTGTACTGCACCTGCCCGTTGGTGCCGGGCCACTGCGCGGCCGTGTTCGCGGGCACGTCGGCGAGCGACTTCGGGAAGGTCACCGGCAGCTTGCCGGACGGGTTGACGTCGCCGAAGATCAGCGCCGCCATCGCCGTGCCGATCTCCTGGCCCGGGTAGAAGCCCTCGAAGACGCCCGCCACCTGGTTGAGCCACGGCATGTTGATCGCCGAGTTGTTGTTGAGCACCACGATCGTGTTCGGGTTGGCCGCGGCCACCTGGGCGATCATGTCGTTGTCGCTGACCGAGCTGCCGCCGTTGGCCGGCAGGTCGAGCGTGGTGGTGTCGTGTTCCTCGTTTCCGTAGTTGTCGGACGCGTAGACGATCGCCACATCCGAGCTGCGGGCCAGCGTGACCGCCGAGTTGAGGTCGGTCGCGTCGTTGTACTGGACAGTGGTGCCGGTGCCCGAGACCCGGTTCTGCATGCCGGTGATCGGCCAGACGGTGCCGGAACTGGTCGTGGTGCCGCTGCCGCCGCCGATGGTCTGCACACCGGCGCCGCCGTCCCAGCCGATCACCGCGATCGACTTGGTGGTGGACGTGGACAGCGGCAGGATGCCGTTGTTCTTCAGCAGCACCGCGCCCTCCTCAGCGCCCTGGAGGGCGACCTGCTGGTGGGCGGGGGTGGTGACGGTGGCGCCGGTCGAGCCGCTGGGCGCCTTGTCGAAGAGGCCGAATGCGAAGTACTGGGTGAGCAGCCGGCTGGCCATGGTGTCCAGCGTGGCCTGGCTGACGGTGCCATTGGCCACCGCCTGGGCGAGGAAGTCGGCGTAGAAGTACCCGTTGGGCATCTCCACCGTCAGCCCCGCGTTGGCGGAGTCCTGCGTCGAGTGCGTGCCACCCCAGTCGCTCGTGATGAAGCCGCCGAAGTTCGCCTGCTGGTAGAGGCCGACGTTCATCAGTGCGGGGTTCTGGCAGGCGGGCACGTTGTTGACCACGCTGTACGCGCACATGGCCGCCGCCGGCGAACCCTGCTCGACCGCCGCCTGGAAGGCGGGCAGGTAGAGCTCCTGAAGGGTGCGGTTGTCGACGATGACCGTGCCTGCCGGGTTCTCGATGTTGTAGACGGCGACATGCTTCATCTCGGCCATCACGCCCTGGCTCTGGATGCCCTTGATATCGGCGGCGGCCATCTGCCCGTTGAGGTACGGGTCCTCGCCGAACGTCTCGAAGGCACGGCCCCAGCGCGGGTCGCGGACGATGTTCAGCGTCGGGCCGAGCGCCACCTGCGCGCCCTTGCCGGCGAACTCGGCGCCGATCGCGGCACCGTACTGCTGCTCGAGCGCGGTGTCCCAGGTGGCCGCCGAGGCGTTCGCCGAGGGCATCTGGGTGACCCCGCCGAGCCCGTCGCCCACCCCGTGCGGGCCGTCCTGGAGCCCGAGAGCGGGGATGCACAGCGACGGGATGCCGTTGATGTTGCCGATGTACGGCGAGGCGTTGTTGTTGCCGTGCAGGATCGACACCTTCTCGGCGTTCGTCATCTGCGCCATCACCTGCGACACGCGGTCCGCGACCGGCGCCGTTGAACCGACCCAGGGGCAGTCACCGTCGCCGCCGGTCGGCGGGGTGCCGGTGCCGCCCGGGGTGAGGACGGTGAACTCCCAGAGCGAGTAGCCGTACTGGGTGGCTCGCTGGGTGCCGTACATCCGCACATAGCGTCCGGTGCCGGTGAAGGAGAGGTTCTCCGTCCCGCCGGCCCCGGTCGTCGTGGAGTACACCGTGTTCCACGTGGAACCATCGTCGGAGAGCTGGATCTGGTACGCCGTGGCGTACGCCGTCTCCCAGGTCAGCTGGGCGCCGCAGATGCTCTGCGAGGAGCCGAGGTCGACCTGTATCCACTGCGGATCGGAGGCCGCGCTCGACCAGCGGGTGCCCGCGTTCCCGTCGAAGGCCGCGGCCGCGGGGGTGCCGTCGTTCTCGGTCGACGAGGCGCTGGACGGCTTGCCGAGCGCCGCGTTGGTGTCACCGCAGGTCGCCGGTGGGGTGCTTCCACCGCCCGAGCCTCCGTAGACCTGGAATTCCCAGAGTGAGTAGCCCCATTGGGTGGCCCGCTGGGTGCCGTACATCCGTACGTAGCGGCCGGTGCCCGTCACGTTGAGGGTCTGGACGCCGCCGGTGCCGGTGGTGGTGGAGTAGATGTCGGTCCAGCTCGTGCCGTTCTCCGAGGTCTGGATCTTGAACGACTTCCCGTAGGCGGTCTCCCAGTTGAGCACCACCTGGGTGATCGGCTGGCTGGAGCCGAGGTCGACCTGGAGCCACTGCGGATCGGACGCGGCACTGGACCAGCGGGTCCCGGTGTCCCCGTCCACCGCCGCGCCTGCGGTGAAGGCGTCCTGGACCGAGGAGGCGGTGGCCGCCTTGCCCTGGGAGAGCAGTTGCTGTGCGGCGGCGTGGGACGTGGTCGGGTTCAGCGAGAGGTACGCCGAGGCGATGAGCACCAAGGCGAGGAGGACGATTCCCTGCGGAGATCGTCGGAAACGTTTACGGCCTGGGTTGGAGAGCCCTTGTGGGGTGACCCTCATGTGTACTCCTGTATGTCGGGTGGGGGCTTGCGTGTTGGGGGGACCGACAGATGGTGCGGAGGGAGAGAGCAGTGGTGTGAGAGCGCTCTCTGACCGACGTGATGGTCACGCTCGCCCATGGGGGGTGTCAACCTTTCTGACAAGTCCGACCGGGGGAAACTGCTTGATTTGCCCGGTAGTTGACGTGGTGGCGACGCGGGGGGATGAGAGGCTGGCGCCATGGGCGACGGGGATGAAGCGAGCGGTGGTGCCGCGGACGGTGGCGGGACGGGCGGCGACGAGCCGGTGGGCGAGGTGACGGGCGAGCCGGCGGGCGAGGTGCGCGGCGCTTTCGCCGGGCAGGGCGCCGGCCGGATCAAGGTCGAGTTGGACGGTGTGCCGGCGACGCTGCTGTGGAACCTGGCCCATCGCGCCGCCGAGGCCCGTCGACCACCGGGGAACCGGCTGCTGGACGACCCTTACGCGGTGGACCTGGTGGACCGGATCGACTACCCCTTCGACCGCTTCGGCAGCACGGTGATGGCGCAGTGGCACGCGCTGCGGGTGCGCGCCTTCGACGACGAGGTGCGCCGGTTCGTCGCCGAGCACCCCGGCGGTACCGTCGTCGCGCTCGGCGAGGGCCTGGAGACGCAGTTCTGGCGGGTGGACGACGGCCGGGTGCGCTGGCTGACCGTCGATCTTCCGGAGACCGTCGCGGTACGCACCGCTCTGCTCCCAGACGCTCCGCCACGCCGCCGCACGGTGGCCCGGTCCGCGCTCGACCTGGAGTGGATGGACGAGATCACCGCGGCCGATGTGGCGAAGGGCGTTCTCGTCACCGCGCAGGGGCTGCTGATGTATCTACCGGAACGCGATGCGAAGGGGCTGATCGCCGCGTGCGCGGAGCGGTTCCCCGGCGGGTGGTTCCTCTTCGACGCGCTGCCGCGGGCCCAGGTCGCACAGAACCAGGCGGGCAGGCTGGATGCGCGGGACGGCAGCTACCGGGCGCCGCGCTGGGAGTGGGGGATGGACTACCGGGAGTACCCCAAGGTCGCGGCGGCGTCTCCGCTGATCACGCAGGTGCGCAGCCTGCGGCTGGGACGCGGCCGGGGCCTGTATGCGATCGCCCCGTTCTCGCACCGCATCCCGGGGGTACGGTCGATGCGGATGTCGATCATCTCGGTGCGCTTCGGCGCGGCCGGGATACGCAAGCAGGACGCGGGCGAGTAGCGGCGCCCGCCGGCGGTGGTGTCGCTGGTCGCGGTCATGCGCGGTGGCGGTACGACCGGCGGCGGGCGCCGCTCCCCGTCCGTGACGGCGCCGGGCAGGGACCCGGCAGAAGGGCAGGGGACGTGTGACGACGAACGACTCTCCTCAGGCGTACGACGGGGGACTGCTGCCCGCCACGACCCGGGCGCTGATGCACCGGGTGGCGGTGGAGCAGGCCAGGGGCCGCACACCGTCGCTGGTCGGCGGGGTGGTGCGGGACGGAACGCTGGTGTGGAGCGGGTCGCGCAGCATGATCGAGGGGCATGCCCCCGACAGCGACACGCAGTACCGGATCGGGTCGTTGACCAAGACCTTTGTCGCGGTGCTGGTGATGCGGTTGCGCGACGAGGGCCGGCTGGCGCTCACCGATCCGCTGGAGGAGCACCTGCCCGGCACGTCGGTGGGCGGGGTGACGATCGGTCAACTGCTGGCGCACACCTCGGGTATCGCCTCCGAGACACCGGGGCCGTGGTGGGAGCGCACTCCGGGCGACCTGCGGCCCGAACTGGCGGATGTGCTCGGTACCGCACCGGTCAAGCACCCGGCGGGGCGCAGGCACCACTACTCCAACCCCGGCTTCGCCCTGCTGGGTGCAGTGGTGGCCAGGCTGCGCGGCAAGCCATGGGGTGACGCGCTCCAGGAGGAGGTGCTGGACCCGCTCGGGATGGCCAGGACCAGCCTGCCGCCGAGGCAGCCCGCCGCCGGCGGTTTCGCTGTCCACCCGTGGGCCGATGTGATGGTGCCCGATGCGGTGCAGGAGACGGGTGTGATGGCGCCGGCCGGTGAGCTGTGGTCGACGGTCGACGACCTCGCGCGGTGGGCGGCCTTCCTGGCCGGCGGTCACCCAGAGGTGTTGGCCGAGGAGACCGTGGCGCACATGCGCGAGCCGGCCGCGCCCGCCGAGGCGGACGAGCCGGGCACGGGTTACGGCCTCGGCATCCAGATCATGCGGCACCACGGCCGTACCCTGATCGGCCACACCGGTTCGATGCCGGGCTTCCTGGCGACGGTGTGGGTGAGCGTCGAGGACCGGCTCGGAGCGGTCGCCCTGGCCAACTCCACCTCGGGACCCAGGGTGGGCGGCCTCGCGGCCGACCTGCTGGCGATCACCGCCGACGCCGAACCCGCTTTCCCCGCGCCCTGGCGGCCCGCCGATGCTCTTGACCCGGCTCTGCTCGACCTGGCGGGGGCCTGGTACTGGGGCACTCAGGGGTACGGGCTGCTGGTGCTGGCGTCGGGTGAGGTGGAGCTGAAGCCGTTGACCGGCCAGGGCCGTGGCACACGGTTCCACGTGGAACATGACGGCACCTGGACCGGACGCACGGGCTACTACGCAGGCGAGACGCTGCGGGCGGTGCGCCGGGACGACGGCACGCTCAGCCATCTCGACCTGGGCTCCTTCGTGTTCACACGCGAGCCTTACGACCAGCAGGCCCCGGTGCCGGGCGGCTTCCCCGGCTGGAGCTGACGCCCAGCTCATCCGGGCCCGCCGTGCCGGTCGGGCTCTGTCCGGCCGGCGCCTGTCCCGCCGGGGTGCGCAGCAGCACCCCGGCGAGGACGGCCGCGGCGGTGAGCAGTCCCGCCGCCACGACGAAGGCCAGGTGGTAGCCGTCGGCGAGTGCCGTGGTCGCGGTCCGGCCGGCGGCCAGCCGGTGTTCGGTGCGGGTGCCGGCGATCGACGCCAGCGTCGCCAGTCCCAGCGCGCCGCCGATCTGCTGCGCGGTGTTGAACACCCCTGACACCAGGCCGGAGTCGGCCGGTCCCGCCTCGGCCATGCCGAGCGTCAGCAGCGAGGGCATGACCAGCCCGAACGCGACCCCCATCAGCAGGATCGGCGGCAGGATGTCGGCCACGTACGAGGCGTGGCTGCCGGGGCCGCCCGACGGTGTGCGGGCCAGCAGCAGGAAAGCGCCCGCGAAGAGCACCAGGCTCGGCAGGAGCACTGCCCGCTGCCCGAAGCGGGCTCCCAGCCGGGCGGACAGGACCAGCGACATCACGCCGATCGCCACGCCGGTGGGCGCCAGTGACAGCCCGATTTCCAGCGGGTCGTAGCCCAAGACGTGCTGGAGGTAGAGCGAGGTCATGAACTGGAAGCCGAACCCGCCCGCGACCACCAGTACCTGGACCGCGTTGGCACCGGCGACGATCCGGGACCGGAAGATCCGCAGTGGCATCAGCGGCTGCGCGGCACGGGCCTGGCGGACCAGGAAGGCGGCGAGCAGGGCGAGGGAGGCCGCGCCGAACCCGGCGGTGGGTGCCGAAGTCCAGCCGCGGTCGGTGGTCTTGACGATGGTGTAGACGCCGAGCATCAGGGCGGCGGTGACCAGTACCGCGCCCGGTGCGTCGGTACCGCGCAATCCGCCGCGGGCGGTGCCGGTGCCGGTCCCGGCGGTCCGGTCGGCCTGGTCGTGGCCGGTGCGGGAGGGGCGGTCGTCAGGCAGCAGGCGCAGGCTCAGCAGGGCCGCGGCGAGGCCGATCGGCAGGTTGACGAAGAAGATCCAGTGCCAGTTGATCGCCTGGGTGAGGATGCCGCCGGCAAGGAGACCGAGGACACCGCCCGCGGACTGGGTGAAGCTGTAGATGCCCATCGCCCGGGCCCGGCCGTGCGGGTCGGGGTAGAGGGCGAGCACCATGCCGAGCGCGACGGCCGAGACCATCGCACCGGCCGCGCCCTGCACGAAGCGGGCGGCGATCAGCAGGCCCGCGGAGTCCGCGATGCCGCACAGGAACGACGCGGCGGTGAAGGCGGCAAGCCCCGTCACCAGGACCCGACGCCGGCCGAGCAGGTCGCCGAGCCGGCCGGAGAGCAGCAGCAGACCGGCGAAGGCGATCAGATACGCGTTCACCACCCACGCCAGATTGGCCTGGGAGAAGCCGAGGTCGTGCTGGATGGACGGAAGGGCCACGTTCACGATGGTGCCGTCGAGGATGATCATCAAGGTGCCGGCGCTGAGGACCGCGAGCGCGGCCGCGCGCGACCTGACGGCCTGGGAGTCCGGTGAATCGGGGACAGACATGGGGTCGCCTCCTGGCGGATCGGTATGCCAAGAGTGACCGTAGCAGATGGTTTTGTTGGAGACTATCTTTTACGGGTCTATCGCCGAGGCTTGGTGGCGCCTGTTGCGCGGCGCCTCACTTGCGCGACTGGCGCGGCCTGCGCACCCCCTGGCCGCCTTCCGGGGAGTCGGCGGGGGTGGCCAGGTGGCCACCGGCGAGCCGGTTCAGCGCGGAGACGAACGCTGCCCGCTCCTCCTCGGGCAGTGCGCCGAGCACGTCGCCGTGCACCCGGTCGACGATGTCCTGGCCGGTCGTCACGACCTGCTCGCCCTTCGGTGTGACCTTGATGATCCGGGCCCGGCGGTCATACGCCGAGGGCACCCGCTCGGCCAGGCCGTCCCGTTCCAACTGGTCGACGGTGACCACCATCGTGGTCTTGTCTAGGTCGGAGAGTTCGGCGATCTGGGCCTGGGTCCGCTCGGCCTGGGCGGCATGTGCGAGTACGCAGTGTGCGCGCGGTGACATGCCGATCTCCCCCAGGGCTGCCGCCATCTGTGTGGCCAGTACGTGGGCGGTGTGGTGGAGCAGGAAGGAGACGTCGGTGGTCGTCGCGGGTGCGGGCGTGGTCTCGACGGTCATGGGTCGAGGGTAGCAAAATAGTTCCGCTACGGGATTGTTTGCTGGCGGACCTATGTCGGGGTCGGAGTTGGTCACGCGGAGTGTTCCACGTGGAACACTGGCGGGGTAGACGAGTGAGCGAACGGACGAACGGGCGGAGCCTGTCGACGCGGGGGTGCGTCGGCATGAAGGCCGGGCCCGGTCGGCCGCGCATGAAGGAGGGGGACAGGATGGCGCGACTGCACATCTTCGACATGGACGGCACGCTGATGCCCGGTACGTCCGCCGCGATCGAGATCTCTCGGCAGATCGGTATGGTCGCCGAGTTCCGGGAGCTGGACAGAGCACTGTCCGTCGGTGAGATCGACTCGTACGTATACGCGCGGCGCGCCTACCGGATGTGGTCAGCGCTCACCGAGAGCCATGTGGCCGGCGCTTTCACGAGTGCGCCCTGGCTGAGCGGGATACGCGAGGTGTGGGCCGACATCACCGCCCGCGGCGAGCACTGCGCGGTGATCTCGCTCTCCCCCGACTTCTTCGTGACCCGGCTGCGCACGTGGGGCGTCCACGACGCCCGTGCCTCGGTCTTCCCCGCGCTCCCCTTCGTGCCCGGAGCCGCCTTCGATCCGTCCGGCATCCTGATGCCCGAGTCCAAGGTGACCATCGCCGACGAACTGTGCGCCCGCTACGGGGTCGGCCGCGCCGACTGCGTGGCCTACGGTGACTCGCTGTCGGACACCGCGCTGTTCGGCGTGGTCCCGGTCTCGGTCGCGGTCAATGGCGACGACCATGTCAGCGGCCTGGCCACCCATGCGTATGCCGGGGACGACCTGCGTGAGGCGTACGCCTTGGTCGCCGACGCCTGAGCAGCCCATGGCGCGGCGCCGACCGGCCGGATCAGCCCAGATCGGGGCCGAGCAGCCCGAGCACCCCTTCGATGTTCGCGTCCAGGTAGTGCCGAAGGGTCAGTGGCACGATCTCCACGGAGGCGAGTCCCATCCGGGTGAAGGGCACTCGCACCACCTCGTAGCTGCCGCACGGTGCGTCGATCTCCGGGCCGTGCCGCTGGTCGAGGTCCATCGACTCCAGCCGGCAGGCGAAGAAGTACTGCACCTTCACGCCGTGCGACCCGTCGTCCGCGATGTGCTCGACGGTGTCGACGAAGGCGGGCACCGCGTCGGTGATCTTGCCGCCGAGCTCCTCGTCGATCTCGCGGTGCAGGGCGGCGAGCACCCCGGCGTCCTCCTCCTCGACGCCGCCGCCGGGCGTGACCCAGTACGGAGCGATGCCGGGTTTGGTCCGCTTGATCAGCACAAGCCGGTCGCCGTCGAGGATGATCGCGCGGGCCGTACGTTTGATCACCGGCCGGGTGGAGGGGCTGAGGTGCGAGTCCGGAGGCATGCCTGAGATCTGCCGCGACGAAGCGCCGAGCAAACGTGTCCGCGGCGGCGAAATCAGCGCCGTCGCGTCATCCCGTGCTCCTCACGCGCCTGCCGTGTATCGGTCACGAGCGTGCCGTGCACCGCTCACGCACCCGCCGCGTACCGCCAGAAGTCCCGTAGCTGCCGCGCGGGCACCGGGCTCGTCGCCGCGAGCTGGGTCAGCAGGATGTGGACCGAGCCGGTCGCGGGCACGACATGCGCCGACGTACCCGTGCCGCCGACCCAGCCGTAGCGACCAGGGACGTTCCACGGGTCGAGGGGCTCGACGTCCACGCAGGCGCCGAAGCCCCAGCCCTGCCCCTCCAGGAAGAGCCGGCTCGCCGCGCGCTGCGCCCCGGTGAGATGGTCGGCCGTCATCAGCCGCACCGACTGCGCTGACAGCAGCCGCCGGCCGTCCGCGGTGGCGCCCTCGGCGAGCAGCATCCGGCCGAAGGCCAGCCAGTCGTCGGCCGTCGAGGCCAGCCCGCCGGCGCCGGACGGGAAGGGCGGCATGCTGCTCCACTGGCCGTCCGGCCCGTCGGCCACTTCCAGGCCACCGGACGCGTCGGTCCGGTAGTAGCTGGTGAAGCGGTCCCGCTTCGCGGCCGGGACGACGAAGCCGGTGTCCCGCATGCCCAGCCGCTCGAAGATCCGCTCGGCCATGAAGTCGGGCAGCGACTCGCCGCTGACCCGCTCGATCAGCACGCCTTGCAGGTCGGAGGAAGTGTTGTAGAGCCACGCCTCGCCCGGCTGGTGCAGCATCGGAATGCCGGCCAGCGTCTGCAGCCACTCGTCGGTGGCCAGGAAGCGCTGCGGTTCGCGGCCGTCGGACTGCACGCCCTCGGCGAAGAGCGGCCGCACGGCGGGCAGTGCGAAGTCCGGCGCGAAACCGTACCCGGTGCGCGAGCTGAGCAGGTCCTCCACCGTGATCGGGCGGGTGGCGGGCACCACGTCGTCGAGCGGGCTGTCGGGGGTGCGCACCACGCTCGGCGCGGCCAGCTCCGGCAGCCACCGCCGTACCGGGTCCGCCGGATCGAGCCGGCCGTCGTCGACCAGCACCATCACCGCGGCGGCCGTGATCGGTTTGGTGATCGAGGCGATCCGGAAGATCGAGTCCCGGGCCATCGGCGACCGGCCCCCGGCGTCGAGAGACCCGACCGCCGCGAACTCGACGTCGTCGCCACGCGCCACCAGGCCGACCGCGCCGGGCAGGGTGCCGTCTTCCACATACGGTCGCAGGACGTCGCCGAGGCCCGCCGGGGCCGACCCGTTCGCTGACTTGGTCATGCCCTCACGCTAGCCGTGCGGTGCGACAGCGCTACTGCTGCCGCGCGGCCTCGTCGAGCGCACGGACCACGTCGGCCACGATGTCGTCCGGGTCCTCCACGCCCACCGAGAAGCGGATGAAGCCCGGTGCCACCGCGTCGCCGCCCCAGCGGGCCCGGCGCTCGGCGGTGCACTGCACGCTGCCGAAGCTCGTCGCCTCCGAGGTCATCCGCAGCGCGCCGAGAAAGCGCTCCGCGTGCTCCCGGTCGGGCAGCGTGAAGGAGACCACGCTGCCGAAGCGGCGCATCTGTGTCACCGCCACCTCGTGCGAGGGGTCGGTGGGCAGTCCCGGGTGCCGTACCCCCGTCACCTCGGGCCGCTCCAGCAGGGCGCGGGCGAGCGCCAGCGCGTTGTCCGCCTGGCGGTCCACCCGCAGCGCGAGCGTGGCCAGCGAGCGATGCGCCAGCCAGGTCTCCATCGGCCCCGGGATGGCGCCCACCGTCTTGCGCCACTTGCGTACGGAGTCGGCCAGTTCGGCGTTCCGCGTCGTGACGTACCCCATCAGCAGGTCGCCGTGGCCGTTGAGCGCCTTGGTGCCGCTGGCCACGGAGAAGTCCGCGCCCAGGGCGAGCGGCCGCTGGCCCAGCGGCGTGGCCAGCGTGTTGTCCACGGCGACCAGCGCGCCCGCCGCGTGGGCGGCGTCGGCCAGCCGCCGGATGTCGCACACGTCCAGTTCGGGGTTGGACGGGCTCTCCAGCCACACCAGGCGGGCGCCCTCCAGCAGCGGGAGTTGCGCGTCGCCGGCGGTCGGCGCCATCCGCACCTGCACGCCGTACGACTCCAGGCGCTCCACCAGCGCGCGTGTCGTCTGGTAGCAGTCCGACGGCAGGACGACCACCTCGCCGGAGCGCACCTGCGACAGCAGCACCGCCGAGATCGCCCCCATGCCGGAGGCGAAGGAGAGCGTGCTGGCGTCCGGGTCGCCGGGCGCCTCCAGCTCCGCGATCGCCTGCTCCAGCAGGTCCCAGGTGGGGTTGTCGTCCCGGCCGTAGACATACGGACCGGTGGGCTCACCTGGCAGGTGGTAGTGCGAGACGAAGACCGGACCGGGCAGCGACGGCTCGTACGGCCGGGCCTCGGGGCGGCCGGCGTGCACGCTGCGGGTGCTGTCGCCGACCTGGTCCTCTGCCATGCGATCCTGCGTCATGCGGTCCTCATCCTTCATGTCTCCTCGGTGCTCGCTCGGGTCGGTGCTCAGTCGTCCTCGTCCGGGAGGACCAGGTGCAGCGCCCACGCGACGACGCTGACGATCAGGCCGCCGAGCACGGCCGTCCAGAAGCCGTGCACGTGGAACTTCAGACTGAGCTGGCCGGCCAGCCACGAGGTCAACAGCAGCATCAGCGCGTTCACCACGATGGTGATCAGGCCCAGGGTGAGGATGAACAGCGGAAACGACAGCACCTTGACGACCGGCTTCACCAGCCAGTTCACCACGCCGAAGACGAGGGCGACGAGTATGAGCGTCAGTGCTTCGCGCCACGCCGAATGACCGGTGAGCGTGATGTCCTTGAGCAGCCACACGGCAACGCCCAGGGCCCCGGCGTTCGCCAGGGTCTTGACGACGAAATTCTTCATGGTGAGATCGTCGCAGGTCTGATCATCGGGACAAGAGACGGAACAGAACCGTGGCCGTACCGCAGCGGAGGAGCGATCGATGAAGGTGTTCCGGTTGGACGATCTGGACGCGGAGCGTGCCGCGAACCAGGGTGCGTACCTCCGCTTTCTGCGGGAACGCAACATGTCAGCGGGGCTGTACGCCCTCAAGGCCGGCGAGAGCGACTCGCAGCAGCCGCACGCGCAGGACGAGGTCTACCTCGTGGTCAGCGGTCGGGCCGCGATCACCGTGGGGGACGAGACCACCACTGTCGCGCGCGGCAGCGTGGTCTACGTGCCGGCCGGTACCCCGCACCGCTTCCACCACATCACCGAGGATCTCAGGGTCATGGTGGTCTTCTCGCCGCCGGAACCCTAAGGGGCGGATCAGGGTCGGATGGGGTCTTCCCGGCCTTCGCCCCGGCGCCGGGTGGACCTACAGTCGAAGTACGGCACAGTCGGAGTGCGCGCCCCGCGCAGCGACCTAGGAGCGAAAGAGCGTCATGGAGAATCTGCTGAAGAGCCTGCCCTGGTGGGTCAAGTGGATCGGCATCCCGGTCATCGCGCTGGTCGTGTTCGGCACGCTGATCGCGAGCCTGGTCAGCATCGTGATCGGCCTGCTGTTCAAGGTGCTCGTCTTCGTGATCCTGGTCGGCGCGCTGGTCTTCGTCGTGAAACGCGTCACGTCGGGGGGCTCCGGCAAGAAGCGCGACTGGTGACGTCGGCGTCCCGGCCGAGGCCGGGACCCCGGAATCGGCCCCGGACCGCGCGCAGCGCGCGCACCAACCGGACCGGCGAACGGCTCAGACCGTTCGCCGGTCCGCGTCATTTCACCCGGCGATGGCTGCGGCCCGCGCCGGCCGGGCGGGACGGGCCCGGGACCGTCGCCGCCTCGCCCTGACCGGCGCGACCGCCTGGGCCGCTCTGACCGCCCTGACCGCTTGCCTCGCCCCGGTTGCCGCGGTCGGCGCTGACCACCAGCGCGGCCAGCGCCGTCGTCAGCGGCACCGACGCCACCAGACCGATGCTGCCGACCAGGGTCCGTACGATCTCCTCGGCCACCAGCTCGCTGCTCGCCACCTGGAACACCCCGCTGCGGGCGATCGAGAAGAGCAGCAGCAGCGGGAGGGCGGCGCCGGCGTACGCCATCACCAGGGTGTTGACGACCGAGGCGATGTGGTCGCGGCCGATGCGCATGCCGGCGCCGTACAGCTTGCGCCAGTTCGCTGTCGGGTCGGCGTCCTTCAGCTCCCACACCGCCGCGACCTGGGTGACCGTCACATCGTCCAGCACTCCCAGCGAGCCGATGATCACCCCGGCCAGCAGCACCCCCTTGATCTCGATGTTCGGGTAGAGGGTGTGGATCAGGCCGGTCTCGTCGGAGGTGTTGCCGGTCAGCCGGGCCCAGGCGATGAAGACCGAGCCGAGCGCGCCGATCAGGAACAGCGAGCACAGCGTGCCGAGTACCGCCACGGACGTGCGGGCGCTGACGCCGTGGCACAGGTACAGCGCCATGAGCATGATCGCGCTGCCGCCCACCACCGCGACCAGCAGCGGATTGTCGCCGCGCAGGATCGCCGGGAGGATGAAGAACGTCAGGATGGCGAACGAGATGGCCAGGGCGACCAGCGCCATGAGCCCGCGCAGCCGCCCGATCAGGACCACGACGAGCGCGAATCCCAGTGCGAGCAGCGCGACCGGCATGCCGCGGTCCACGTCGGTGACCGAGTAGCGCAGGTTCTTGGGTGCGTCGGGGGCGTAGGCGAGTACAAGCCCCTCGCCCTTGGTGTAGCGGCGGGTCTGGTCCGGCTGCACGATCTCGGTGAACCTCGTGCCCTTGTCCGGGCCCGACATCACCTCGATCGTCGCCTTCTGGCAGGCGTCACTGGCGGCCGACCCCGCCGTCGAACCCCCGCCCGAGCCCGACGTCCCGCCCGCGCCGCTTCCGGTGCCGCCCGAACCGTCGCCCGCCCCATCGGCGTTGGGCAGCGCGCCGACCTGCTTGCAGGACACGTGCACGAGTTGCACCACCTTGCCCGGCCGGGTCTGCTGGTCGAAGCCGACCCCGCTGCGCGCGTGCGCCGGCGCACCGCCCGGCCACAGCAGCACCATGCCGGCCACCACCGCGGCCGCGAACGGCACGAGGACGGCCGCGATCACCTTGCGCAGATGCCGGGAGACCGGTGGCACGGGCCCGTGCGCGTGCCCATGGCTGTGTCCGTGTCCTTGGCCGTGTCCTTGTCCGGGTTCCTGGCCGTGGCCGTGGTCGGGAGACGCGGCGGAGTGCGGGCCGTGCTCGCCGGCCTGGGGGGAGTCCACGGCCCGATCATCGCAAGGGCCCTGGTGAATGTCCGTACGCAGCCGCTACCGTTGGCAGCACCTTTGCAAACGCGGGAGCTCGGAGCACCGGGCTGAGAGGGCGCTGACATCGCTTGAGGCGAGCGCTGCGCCGACCGCTGAACCTGTTACCGGGTAATGCCGGCGTAGGGAGTGGGTCTCACATGACCATGCAGGATGCGCGCACGCGTGAAATCGGCTGGCACAAGTCGTACGTCACCGGTCCCACCGGATCACGGCCGGACCTGCGGGTGCCGGTTCGCCAAGTGCATCTCACCAACGGCCGCGACGTGACGCTGTACGACACGTCCGGCCCGTACACCGACCCGTCGGTCGACACCGACGTCCGGCGGGGCCTGGCGCCCCTCCGGGAGAACTGGATCATCGCCCGCGGCGACACCGAGGAGTACCCCGGCCGGCCGGCCCGGCCGGAGGACGACGGGCTCAAGCACACCTCGCCCCGCGGCGGACTGCGCAACCTCGACGCGGTCTTCCCCGGCCGGCCCCGGCTCCCCCGCCGCGGCCGCCCGGGCCGGCCGGTCACCCAACTCGCCTATGCCCGGCGCGGCGAGACCACCCCGGAGATGGAGTTCGTCGCGCTGCGCGAGAACGTCCCGGTCGAGACCGTGCGCGAGGAGATCGCCGCGGGCCGGGCCGTACTGCCGGCCTGCGTCAACCACCCCGAGATCGAGCCGATGATCATCGGCAAGCGGTTCCTGGTGAAGGTCAACGCGAACATCGGCAACTCCGCGGTCACTTCCTCGATCGAGGAGGAGGTCGAGAAGATGACCTGGGCGACCCGCTGGGGCGCCGACACCGTGATGGACCTGTCCACCGGGCGCAACATCCACACCACCCGCGAGTGGGTACTGCGCAACTCCCCCGCCCCCATCGGCACCGTGCCGCTCTACCAGGCCCTGGAGAAGGTCGACGGCCACGCCGAGGAACTGACCTGGGACGTCTACCGGGACACCGTCATCGAGCAGGCCGAGCAGGGCGTCGACTACATGACGGTGCACGCCGGCGTGCTGCTGCGCCATGTGCCGCTGACCGCCCGCCGCAAGACCGGCATCGTCTCGCGCGGCGGCTCGATCATGGCCGCCTGGTGCCTGGCACACCACCGCGAGAACTTCCTCTACGAGAACTTCGACGAACTGTGCGACATCCTCGCCGCCTACGACATCACCTTCTCGCTCGGCGACGGACTGCGACCTGGCTCGATCGCCGACGCCAACGACGAGGCGCAGTTCGCCGAACTGCGCACCCTCGGCGAACTCAACACCGTCGCCAAGCGGCATGATGTGCAGACCATGATCGAGGGCCCGGGCCATGTGCCCATGCACAAGATCAAGGAGAACATCGACCTCCAGCAGGAGATCTGCGAGGAGGCCCCGTTCTACACGCTCGGCCCGCTCACCACCGACATCGCACCCGCCTACGACCACATCACCTCGGGCATCGGCGCCGCGATGATCGCCTGGTGGGGCACCGCGATGCTCTGCTACGTCACTCCGAAGGAGCACCTCGGCCTGCCGGACCGCGACGACGTCAAGACCGGGGTGATCACCTACAAGATCGCCGCGCACGCCGCCGACCTCGCCAAGGGGCACCCCGGCGCGCAGGAGTGGGACGACGCGTTGTCCGACGCCCGCTTCGAGTTCCGTTGGGAGGACCAGTTCAATCTGGCCCTCGACCCCGACACCGCGCGTGACTTCCACGACGAGACGCTCCCCGCCGAGCCGGCCAAGACCGCGCACTTCTGCTCCATGTGCGGCCCGAAGTTCTGCTCGATGAAGATCTCGCACGACATCCGCCGTACCCACGGCGGCGGGGATCAGGGCGCCGAGCAGGACCCCACGCAGACGCCCACGGACGGCCCCGCGGAGGTGAGCGAGGCGGAGATCCGCGCCGGGATGGCGGCCAAGTCCGCGGAGTTCGCCGCGTCCGGCAACCGCGTGTACCTGCCGATCGCGGACTGAGCGTCCTGGGGGGACCGCCCCGTCCGCTGACCGAGGCGGCGGGGTCCGGCATGTCGCCGGGCCCCACCGCTCGGGGGCCCGGTGGAGCCCGGCGGGACGCTAGTTGAGGGTCGGTCCGATGTTCGCCGGGACCGGCGGCGGCCAGCCGACCGTGGAGAAGCTGTGCCACAGGCCCGGGGTTTCGGCGACTCCCGCGCTGAACGTGGTGGACAGGTAGGTGCTGGGGCGCCCCACCGGGTCCGTGCAGTTCAGTCCCTTGTGCAGCCAGATGTCGACACCGGTGTTGTTGGTGACGTGGTCGACGCCCAGCGGGGCGAACCGGTGGCAGGTGCCCTCGCCCTGGGTGGGGTTGGAGATGGTCTGGCTGAAGGTGAGACCTCGGGTGCCCGTCACCTGGCCCGCTGAGGAGTCGGAGCACCCGGTCGCCGCGAGGGCGAGCGGGATGGTCGTGCACAGAGCAGCGAGCGTACGGCGGCGGACGCGCATGGGCCTCTCCCGTTCTGGGCGGGTACGGGAGCAGTCAAGCAACGGTGCGCGGCCGCCGCGACCTGGGACGTCCATCCGTGCGGTCAGGGTGTTCGGACAGGCCGTTCGTGCAGGTCGTCCGCGCAGGTCGTCCGGACAGGGCAGTTCGGCCTTTCACACAGGGCGGCGGCCGGACCGCTCCAGCCGCCGCTCATGCCCTAGTCCGGCCGGTGGTCCGGGCCGCCGAAGTCCGGGCTGGTGAAGTCGGGCGAGGCGAACCGGGGCGTGGCGCGGTGCGGGTCCTGTGGCGAGGAGAAGTCGGGCCGGGTGTAGCCGAGGCGGGGCATCCGCGGACCGGAGGCGGGTGCGGTGGGCGGCGGCATGGCCGCTCGACCGGCCAGCGCGTCGTCGAGGAAGGGCAGCAGCCCCCGGTCGAGCAGCGCCCGCCGCCACGTGTCACGCGCCTGCGCGACTTCCGGCGGCAGCGACTCGGGCGCGTCGTGAATCGCGGTGGAGCCGTCGCGCAGCGCGGTCAGCAGCAGGCCGATACCGCCGAGCACGATCGCGGCGGCGGCCACGGCGGCGAAGAACCAGCCCGCGGTGCGCAGCGGTGAGGCGATCCCGGGCTCCGGGGACACCGCCTGGAGCGCGTAGCCGATCAGCAGGAAGATCAGTGCCGCGGCGCCGGCGAGCAGCGGGGTGAGCACGGCCATCATCGCGAGGATGCCTGCTCCTGACCCGGTACGGTCCGCGACGCCCATCGCGGCGTAGCTGAACGTCCGGCTGTCGCGGGCCCGGGCGGACTCGCGGGCCGCCGCCCGGCTGTCAGTGCGGACCTGGCGGTACACCTCGTACTCCTCGGCAGCCCGCGCCCCGATCGACTCGGCGGCGGCGAGCGCCATGGTGCGCAACTGCTCGGCGTTCAGCAGGGAACCGGCCATGCCGTCCCCGGCTGCCGCGCCCTCCATACCGTCCATGGCGATACGCAGCGCCTCGTCAAGGACATGCTCGAAGTCCTGGCGGTCCTCGGTGAGCAGATGTGGAGCGCTGGTCATGTGCATCCCCCGATGCTCCGACTCTCCGTGCGCGGCAGGTGTTCCACGTGGAACAAGCTCTGCCTGCCGGATGCCCAGAGAGCGGTGGGACTACGGATACTGCCGATGGTAGGGCTGTACGGGGGGCCCTGACAGGGTGCAACCAGGAAATGTAGGAGCTAGCCCACCAGCGGGAGTTGGGCAACGAGCAGCCGCCCGTCCATCGTGACGCCACCGTCCATCGCCACCGCCAGGTTGTCGGCGTAGACCATCGGACCCTGCACCGCGTGCGCGGCCGCCTCGCCGTCCGCCGGGTTCTCCCCGCCGACCTCGCCGAGCAGGTACGGGATCGGGCTGTGGCCGTGCACGACCCGCTTGCCCCCGTAGGTGCCCAGCAGTTCGCGGGCCGCCTCGGCGCCGCCGTCGCCGCGGAAGGCGAACCGCTTGGTGAACTTGCGGAACAGATCCCAGCATTCGTCGGCGTCGGAGCGCTGCAGCACGCTGGTGACCGCGTCGTTCATCTCCTCGATGCTGTTGCCGTAGTCGAGGTAGGCCGTGGTGTCGGAGTGCACCAGCAGGTGGCCGTCGGTGAGATGGGCGGCGTCCAACCGGGAGATCCAGGTCAGATGCCGGTCCTCCAGGCGCTCCATATCCGACGGCTGGCCGCCGTTGAGCCGCCAGGCGGCGAGGAACGAGGCGGTGCCGCCGGTGGAGTTGACCGGGGTGTCGCCGAAGCGGTGGGCACCCAGCAGCAGCAGTTCGTGATTGCCCATCAGGGCGCGGCAGTAGCCGCCGGCCGCCGCGGCCTCCGCGGAGAGCTGCATCACCAGCTCGATCACGCCGATGCCGTCCGGGCCGCGGTCGGTGAAGTCGCCGAGGAACCACAGCCGGGCGCTGCCCGCGGACCAGTGGCCGTCCTCGTCGACCAGCCCCGACTCGCGCAGGGCGGCGAGGAGTTCGTCCAGGTAGCCGTGCACGTCGCCGACCACGTAGAGCGGGCCGGGACGCTCGCCCGGCAGCGCCGCGTCGGTGATCACGGGCAGGTCGTGCGCGGTGGGGGTGTAGCCCGGCGGTACCAGCGGCGTGTCGGGGCGGGTCGGCTCATAGCCGGGCGGTGCCGAGGCCGGAGGAGCCGCGGGCGGCGGGGTGCCGTCGTAGGCGGGCGCCGCCGACGGGTAGCCCGGTTCGTACCCGTCGGCCGGCTGGAAGTCGGGCGCCGTCCCGTAGCCGGGCGCGGGCTCGTACCCGGTGTCGGGCTCATACCCCTGACCTGCCCCCTGAGTCATCGACCCCTCCACGCTCGCGCCGCCATCCGCCCATCATAGGAATGCGGCTGGCGCGTTGTGACATACCCAGGCACCTCGTTTTCATGGGCCCAGGACAAACCGCCACGTAGTCACCTGGTCGGGCCGGTACTTCGGCGCCTGCCGTCCGTGTCGCCGCACCCTCCCGTGTCGGGCGAGGCGCGGCGATGGACGCGAAGCGAGCGGCGTTCGGCACTGATCGGCGGTACGTGGCATTCTGCGGGCGATCCGCGGCGGTGCGCGGCGGCGTCCCGTGGTTCACGCCTCATCACGGGCCGGACCGCGCGGTGGGCTGACGGTGGTGCGGTGCGCCCGCCGCTGCGAGGACGCCCGCACGATCAGCTCGGTCGGCATGACCTGCTGCACGGGATGGTTGGGCCCGATCCCCTCGATCGCGTCGATCAGCAGCTGGACGACGGCGGTACCGATCCGTCGCGGCTGCAGTGACAGCGTGGTGATCGGCGGGTCGGTGCCCGCGTAGCCGCCGCTCTCGCTGCAGCACACCAGCAGCAGGTCGTCGGGGACGCGCAGGCCGTAGCGGCGGGCGGCGGCGAGCAGGTCGGTGCCGTTGGGGTCGAAGAGTCCGTGCACGGCGTCGGGGCGGTCCGGACGGGCGAGTAACCGGTCCGCGGCGACGGCTCCCGCGCAGGGATCGTGGGCGGGGTACGCCTCGTACACCGGTTCCTGGCCGACGCGTTCGCACCATTCCAGGTAGGCCGTGGTGGACAGCCGGGTGTACGTGTCGGTGCTGGTGCCGGTGAGCAGCCCGATCCTGCGGGCGCCGGCCGCGGCGAGGTGGTCGAGGATGCCGAGCACGGCCTCTTCGTGGTCGTTGTCCACCCAGGCGTGCACCGGCAGGCTGCCGGCCGGGCGGCCGTCGCTGACCACCGGCACGCCCTGCCGGACGAGTTCGCCGACCACCGGGTCCTGGTCGGACGGGTCGATCACCACGGTGCCGTCCAGCGCCACGTTGCCCCACACGTCGTGCCGGGAGGAGGCGGGCAGGATGACCAGGGCGTACCCGCGGGCCAGCGCGGCGGAGGTGGCGGCTCTGGCCATCTCCGCGAAGTACGCGAACTCGGTGAAGGTGAACGGTTCTTCGCCGTATGTCGTCACTGTCAGGCCGATCAGGCCCGATCTTCCGGTGCGCAGAGTGCGGGCGGCGGCCGACGGGCGATAGCCCAGCCGGTCGGCGACCTCGCGGACATGGCGCCTGGTGGTGTCCGGTAGTCGGCCCTTGCCGTTGAGCGCGTCGGAGACAGTCGTGATCGAGACGCCGGCGGCGGCGGCGACGTCCCTGATCCCCGCGCGCTCCAGCCGGCGTCCGATGGGTCGGCTCGCCTGGTGATTCCCTGCTGCTGTCATGGCGAGCCGATAGTAGGGCGGCACTGGTCCGTACGGCTGCCAGCCATGGGGGCCTCAGGAAGAACGGTTTCTGCAAGATCCAAAGCCGTATGCAAGGTGGAATATGCAGGCGGCAGGGCGGCAGGCCGGGCGGATAGCGGCCCGGTTGCGGTCTTCGCCCGGCCATTGGTCCGCCGAGATCGCTGTCGGCAACTCACTCCTACGGGGGACGCGCGCCAGGGCGCGCGCTACCAGCGCACACGGTGACGTAGCGCACCTCCCCCGTTCGCGGCGGCCCTCGTAGGGTGTGGCCATGACCACCCCCAAGCTGCGCGCGGAACTGGACGGCATCCCGACGTACAAGCCCGGGCGACCCCCGGCTACGGAGGAGGACGGCGCCTCGGGGCCCGCCTTCAAGCTGTCCTCGAACGAGAACCCGTATCCCCCGCTGCCCGGCGTGCTGGAGGCGGCGGCCACCGCCGCGGCCTCCTTCAACCGCTATCCCGACCTGTCCTGTGCCGCGCTGACCGCGGAACTGGCGACGCGGTTCGACGTACCGGTCGGACACATCGCCACCGGCACCGGCTCGGTCGGCGTGGCCCAGCAACTGCTCCAGGTGACCTCGGGGCCGGGCGACGAGGTGATCTACGCCTGGCGGTCGTTCGAGGCGTATCCGATCATCACCCAGATCAGTGGTGCCCGGGCGGTGCAAGTGCCGCTGGACGCGGCCGAGGTGCACGACCTGGACGCGATGGCGGCCGCGATCACCGACCGGACCCGGCTGATCTTCGTCTGCAACCCGAACAACCCGACCGGCACCGTGGTGCGCCGGGCGGAACTGGAGCGCTTCCTGGACCGGGTGCCGGCCGATGTGCTGGTCGTCCTGGACGAGGCGTACCGCGAGTTCAACACCGACCCCGAGGTGCCCGACGGCGTCGACCTGTACCGTGACCGCCCGAACGTCGCGGTGCTGCGCACCTTCTCCAAGGCGTACGGCCTGGCCGGGCTGCGGATCGGTTTCGCGATCGCGCATGAGCCGGTGGCCGAGGCGCTGCGGAAGACCGCGGTGCCGTTCGGGGTGAGCCAGCTGGCGCAGGACGCGGCGATCGCCAGCCTGCGGGCCGAGCCGGCGCTGCTGGAGCGGGTCGCGGGTCTGGTCGTGGAGCGCGCCCGGGTCGCCACGGCGCTGGCCGATCAGGGTTGGACGGTGCCCGAGACGCAGGCGAACTTCGTGTGGTTGCGGCTGGGGGAGCGCACCGCGGACTTCGCGGCGGCCTGCGAGCGGGCGGGTGTGACGGTCCGGCCGTTCGGTGCCGAGGGGGTGCGGATCACGATCGGGGAGACCGAGGCCAACGACATCATGCTGCGGACCGCTGAGGCGTTCCGCAAGGAGCTGTAGCCGGAGCCCCACCGGGCAAAAAGTGCTTTGACCTGCTAATTCGCCCCCTCTCACCCCCCGGTGGGAGGGGGCGAACGCATGTGCGCGATACTCCTTGTGAATGAGTTCACGTTCACAAGCAGAACGCGTATCGGCAGTAAAGGAGACGTATCGTGCAGCTCGCTTTGGAGCCACTGAACGTCGCCCGGTGGCAGTTCGGCGTGACGACCGTCTACCACTTCCTCTTCGTCCCCCTGACGATCTCGCTCTCCGCGCTCACCGCGGCACTGCAGACCGCCTGGGTGCGCACCGGCAAGGAGAAGTACCTCGGAGCCACCAAGTTCTGGGGCAAGCTCTTCCTGATCAACATCGCCATGGGCGTGGTGACCGGGATCGTGCAGGAGTTCCAGTTCGGTATGAACTGGTCTGACTACTCACGCTTCGTCGGCGATGTCTTCGGCGCGCCGCTCGCCTTCGAGGCGCTGATCGCGTTCTTCTTCGAGTCGACCTTCATCGGCCTGTGGATCTTCGGCTGGGACAAGCTGCCCAAACGCATCCACCTCGGCTGCATCTGGATGGTGTCGATCGGCACCATCCTGTCCGCGTACTTCATCCTGGCCGCCAACTCCTGGATGCAGCACCCGGTCGGCTACCACTACAACCCGAAGACCAAGCGGGCCGAACTCACCGACTTCTGGGCGGTGCTCACCCAGAACACCGCGCTCGCGCAGTTCTTCCACATCATGTCCGCGGCCTTCCTCACCGGTGCCGCGTTCATGATCGGCATCGCCGCCTACCACCTGGCCCGCAAGCAGCACATCGCGGTGATGCGCTCCTCGCTGAGGATGGCGCTGGTCGTCGCGGTGGTCGCCGGGGCGCTCACCGCGATCAGCGGCGACACCCTCGGCAAGGTGATGTTCAAGCAGCAGCCGATGAAGATGGCCGCGGCCGAGGCGCTGTGGGACGGCCAGAAAGGCGCGCCCTTCTCGGTCTTCGCGGTCGGCGACGTCAACAAGGGGCACAACGAGGTCGCCATCGACATCCCCAACCTGCTCTCCTTCCTCGCCACCGACGACTTCACCAGCTACGTCGGCGGCATCAACGACGTGAACAAGGCCGAGCAGCAGAAGTACGGTCCCGGCGACTACCGGCCGAACATCCCGGTCGAGTATTGGGGCTTCCGCTGGATGATCGGCTTCGGGGTGGTCTCCATCGGGGTCGGTGCGGCCGGGCTGTGGCTGACCCGCCGTCGTTTCTGGCTCGCGCCGGATCGGCGCACCGGCGAGGACGAGGTGCCGCACCTGATGCTCACCCGCACCCTCGGGCTCGGCTCGCGGCTGTCCCGCTGGTACTGGCGGATCGCCCTGCTGACCATGGTCTTCCCGCTGATCGCCAACTCCTGGGGCTGGATCTTCACCGAGACCGGCCGCCAGCCCTGGGTGGTCTACGGCGTGCTGCGCACCAAGGACGCGGTCTCCCCCGGGGTGTCCGTCGGCTATGTCCTGACCTCGCTGATCGTCTTCACGCTGCTCTACGGGCTGCTCGCGGTGGTCGAGGTCCGGCTGCTGGTGAAGTACGCCAAGCAGGGGCCGCCCGAGCTCACCGAGGCCGACCTGAACCCCCCGACCAGGATCGGCGGCGGTCCCGGAGGCGACAGCGCCGGCGCGTCCACGGACGCCGACCGGCCGATGGCCTTCTCGTACTGACGGACTGACGACGGAACGGAAGGGATACGGGACATGCATCTGCACGATGTCTGGTTCGTCATCATCGCCATCCTGTGGACGGGCTACTTCTTCCTGGAGGGCTTCGACTTCGGGGTCGGCGTCCTCACCAAGCTGCTCGCCCGCGACCGCACCGAGCGGCGGGTGCTGATCAACACGATCGGGCCGGTCTGGGACGGCAACGAGGTGTGGCTGCTCAGCGCGGGCGGCGCCACCTTCGCGGCCTTCCCGGACTGGTACGCCACGCTCTTCTCCGGCTTCTACCTGCCGCTGCTGCTGATCCTGGTCTGCCTGATCGTCCGCGGGGTCGCGTTCGAGTACCGCGCCAAGCGACCCGAGGAGCGCTGGCAGCGCAACTGGGAGCACGCGATCTTCTGGACCTCGCTACTGCCCGCCGTGCTGTGGGGGGTGGCGTTCGCCAACATCGTGCGGGGCGTGAAGATCGACGCGAACAAGGAGTACGTGGGCAACCTGGGGGACCTGCTCGGCGGCTATGCGCTGCTCGGCGGGCTGGTCACGCTGGCGCTGTTCACCTTCCACGGCGCGGTGTTCACCGCGTTGAAGACGGTCGGGCCGATCCGGGACCGGGCCCGGGCGATGGCCACCAGGGTCGGCCTGGTCACGGCGGTGCTTGCGGCGGTCTTCCTGGTCTGGACGCAGGTGCACAGCGGCGGCGCCCGCAGCCTGCCCGCCCTGGTGGTCGCCCTCGTGGCGATGCTCGCCGCGCTCGTCGCGAACCGCGCCGGGCGGGAGGGCTGGTCGTTCGCCTTCTCCGGGGTGACGATCGCCGCCACCATCGCGATGTTCTTCCTCTCGCTTTTCCCGGACGTGATGCCGTCCTCGCTGAACGGCGCGTGGAGCCTGACCGTCGGCAACGCCTCCGCGACCCCGTACACGCTGCGGATCATGACCTGGTGCGCGGCCATCGCGACTCCGCTGGTGATGCTCTACCAGGGCTGGACGTACTGGGTCTTCCGCAAGCGGATCGGCACCCAGCACATCGCGGAAGCGGCGCACTGATCATGTCCCGCCAGGTCAAGCCCCCTCTGCTCATGTTCCACGTGAAACACGAAAGGGGATGTTCCACGTGAAACCGATCGATCCCCGACTGCTGCGGTACGCGCGGACCACTCGGATCTTTCTCGCCGGCTCGGTGTTGCTGGGCCTGGCGGGGGCCGGGCTGATGGTCGCCCAAGCGGTGCTGATCGCCGACGTGGTGGTCGGCGGCTTCCAGCAGGGCCGCGGGGTGGGTGCGTTGCGCGGCGACCTGATCGCGCTGGCCGCGGTGGCGGTGGGACGGGCGCTGGTGGCCTGGCTCACCGAACTGTGCGCGCACCGGGCCGGCGCGGCGGTCAAGTCGCAGCTACGGCAGCGGCTGCTCGCTCATGCCACCGCGCTCGGCCCGAACTGGCTGACCGGGCAGCGCGGCGGCGAGCTGACCACGCTCGCCACCCGCGGGGTGGACGCACTCGACGACTACTTCTCCCGCTACCTGCCGCAACTCGGGCTCGCCGCGGTCGTGCCGCTGGTGGTGCTGGCCCGGATCGCCACCGCGGACTGGATCTCCGCGGTCACCATCGTGGTGACGCTGCCGCTGGTGCCGCTGTTCATGGCGCTGGTCGGGTGGGCGACCCGGGACCGGATGGACCGCCAATGGCGGCTGCTTGCGCGGCTGTCCGGGCACTTCCTCGACGTGGTCGCCGGACTGCCCACGCTGAAGGTCTTCGGCCGGGCCAAGGCACAGGCCGACAACATCCGGAAGATCACCGACGACTACCGGCGGGCCACCCTGCGCACCCTGCGGATCGCCTTCCTCTCGTCCTTCGTGCTGGAACTGCTCGCCACCATCTCGGTCGCGCTGGTCGCCGTCGGCATCGGCATGCGGCTGGTGCACGGCGAACTCGACCTGCGCACCGGGCTGCTGGTCCTGGTGCTCGCTCCGGAGGCGTATCTGCCGCTGCGGCAGGTGGGTGCTCAGTACCACGCGGCGGCAGAGGGTCTGGCGGCGGCGGAGGAGGTCTTCGAGGTGCTGGAGACCGCGCTCCCGGGCGCCTCGGCCACGGATGCCGGCCGGGTGCCCGCGCCCGACCTGCGAAAGGCCACGGTCCTCGTCGAGGGCGTCGAGGTGGCGCGGGACGGGCGGTTGGCCCGGACCACGCTGGAACTCGCGCCCGGCCGGACGGTCGCCGTCACCGGGCCGAGCGGCGTGGGCAAGTCCACGCTGCTGCGGGCCCTGCTCGGCTTCGTCCAGCCGTCCACCGGGCGCATCCTCGTGGACGGGATCGACCTCGCCGACATCGACCGAGCCTCCTGGCACCGGCAGATCGCCTGGGTGCCGCAGCGGCCGCACCTGTTCGCCGGGACCGTCGCGGAGAACGTGCGGCTGGCCCGGCCCGACGCGAGCGAGGCGGAGGTACGGTCCGCACTGGCCGCCGCCGGGGTGGCCGGGTTCGCCGCTCCCGACGACGTCATCGGGGAGGACGGCGCGGGACTGTCGGCCGGTCAGCGGCAACGGCTCGCCCTGGCCCGCGCCTTCCTCGCCGACCGGCCCCTGCTGCTGCTCGACGAGCCCACCGCCAACCTGGACGGGGACACCGAGGCCGAGGTCGTCGCGGCCCTGCGCGAACTGTCCGCCACCCGCACGGTCCTGCTCATCGCGCACCGCCCCGCTCTGCTGCCGCTGGCCGACCAGGTCCAGTCCCTCGCCGCGGCGGGACCGTCGCAGTCCGCGCTTCGCACGGTCTCCGAGCCGCCCCAGGCGGCGTCCTCGTCCGAGCCGTCGCAGGCTGTGGCAGCGGCTGAGCCGGCCGCGGCACCCTTCGACGATCCGGCCCCCGGCAGGCGCCTTCGGGGCATCGGCGCTTTCGTCGAGGCCCGCGAGACCCGCGGATTCCGGGTCCGGTTCGCGGGTGCCTGCGCGCTCGGGGTCCTCGCCCTCGGCTGCGCGGTCGGCCTGATGGGTACCTCGGGCTGGCTGATCAGCCGCGCCGCCCAGCAGCCGCCCGTGCTCTACCTGATGGTCGCCGTCACCGCGACCCGTACCTTCGGCATCGGTCGCGCCGCCTTCCGGTACGGGGAGCGGCTGGTCGGCCACGACGCGGTCTTCCGCGCGCTCGGCGGCGTACGGGTCGCCGTCTTCCGCAGGCTGGAGCGGCTGGCGCCCGCCGGGCTCGGCCGCACCGGTCGTGGTGACCTGCTCTCGCGGCTGGTCGCCGACGTGGACGGCGTCCAGGACCACTACCTGCGTTGGCTGCTGCCCGCCGTGACCGCGGCGGCGACCGGGATCGGTGCGGCCGCCTTCACCGGGTGGCTGCTGCCCGCGGCCGGTGCCGTGCTCGGTGCGGGACTGCTCCTCGCGGGCGTGGCCGTGCCCGCGCTGTCCGTGGCGGTGGCCCGCCGAACCGAGGACCGACTCGCGCCCGCCAGGGGCGAGCTGTCCGCCCGGGTGCTCGGGCTGTTCACCGGCACTGCCGAGCTGACCGTGGCGGGCGCTCTGCCCGGGCGGCGCGCACGGGCCGCCGACGCCGACCTGACGCTGCGCCGGATCACGGCCCGCTCGGCCGCCGCCACCGCGCTCGGCGCCGGACTCACCGCACTGGTCACCGGCCTTACGGTCACCGGATGCGCCTGGGTGGGTGTGCGGGCGGTCGCCGCGCACCAACTGCACGGCGTCGTGCTCGCCGTACTCGTGCTGCTCCCGCTGGCCGCCTTCGAGGCCGTCGCAGGGCTGCCGTCGGCCGCCCAGCAGCGGCAGCGCAGCCGCAGGGCGGCACAGCGCGTACGGGACGTGCTGGACGCGCCTGTGCCCGTACAGGAGCCCGTGCGGCCGCGGCAGGTCCCCGAGGCGCCGTATCCGCTGGTGTTGAGCGGGCTGACCGCTCGTCACCCCGGCCAGGAGCGGCCCGCGCTGGACGGCGTCGACCTGACCCTGACGCCAGGCCGCCGGATCGCGGTCGTCGGGCCGTCGGGCGCGGGCAAGACCACCCTGGCGCACGTGCTGCTGCGGTTCCTCGACGCGGAGCGGGGTTCGTACACGCTGGCCGGCGAGGACGCCGCGGCACTCGACGGCGACGAGGTGCGGCGGCTGGTCGGTCTGTGCGCGCAGGACGCGCATGTGTTCGCCAGCACCGTGCGGGAGAACCTGCGGCTGGCCAGGCCCGGCGCACCCGACGGCGAGCTGCGGGAGGCGCTGGCCGCGGCACGGCTCGCACTCGACCTGGACGCGGAGGTCGGTGAGCACGGCGCCCGGCTGTCCGGGGGCATGCGGCAGCGGCTCGCGCTGGCCCGCGCGCTGCTGGCCGACTTCCCCGTCCTCGTCCTCGACGAACCCGCGGAGCACCTGGACCTGCCCACCGCGGACGCCCTCACCGCCGATCTGCTGGCGGCCACCCGCGGCCGTACGACCGTGCTGATCACCCACCGTCTGGCCGGGCTCGCGGACGGCGCCGTGGACGAGGTCGTGGTGCTGTCCGGCGGGCGCGTCGTGCAGCGCGGCGGGTACGACGAACTGGCCGCCGTCGAAGGGCCGTTCCGCCGCACCCTGGAACGGGAGCGGAGCACGGAGACGGCCCGTGCCGCCCGGGAGCCGGTGGGGGTCTGACCCCGGGGCTGCGCGGGCCGGGCTGTCCGGGCTGTCCGGGCGATTCGGGCCGTCCGGTCAGCGCAGGTCGCGGCGCGGGAGGTCGACGGGGTCGCGTTCGAGAGCAGCGCGTTCGGCGCGTTCGGCGCGGGCGGCGAGGACGCGTTCGATGACGCGGGCCACACCGTCGTCGTCGTTGGACTCGGTGCGGTACGTGGTGGTCGCCAGCACCTGCGGATGGGCGTTGGCGACGGCGTAGGATGTGCCGGCCCAGCTCAGCATCGCCAGGTCGTTCGGCATGTCACCGAAGGCGACCACCTCGGCGGCGGTCACCCCGCGTTCGGCGCAGCACTTGGCCAAGGTGGTGGCCTTGCTGACACCCGTGCCGCTGATCTCCAGCAGGGCGGACTCGCTGGAGCGGGTGACCTCGCCATGCCCGCCTGCCACCGTGAGCGCGATGGCAAGGAACTCGTCCGGGTCGAGGGAAGGGTGCTTGGCCAGCAGTTTCAGCAGCGGCTGGGCGCGGTCGGCGGCCAGGAGTTCCTCGATGCCCGCGCGGGGCACGGAACTGTCGGCTTCGATCGCCGGATAGTCGGGCTCACGCCGGAAGCCGAAGGTGCGCTCGACCGCGAAGGTCGTACCGGGGACCGCCGCACGCAGCGCGTGCGCGATCGCCAGCGCGTCGTCCTCGGGCAGCGGGAACGCCTCGATCAGCGTGCCGGCCCGCAGGTCGTAGACCGCGGCACCGTTCGCGACGATGGCCATACCGTGCCCGGCGAGGTGCTGGGCGACCACGCCCATCCAGCGCAGGGGGCGGCCGGTGACGAAGAAGACCTCGACGCCTGCGTCCTCGGCGGCGGCCAGGGCGGCGGTCGTCCGCTGCGAGATCGTCTTGTCGTCCCGCAGCAGCGTGCCGTCCAGATCGGTGGCGATCAGCCGCGGTCCGGGGTCGGTGAAGGTCTTTTCGTAAGTCTGTTGGTGGTGCTGCTGGTGGTGCTCGTGCCTGTCGTGCTCGTCGTGCCGGCTCTGTCGGCCGGGTCCGTCGTGCCTGTCGTCCTGCGTGTCCTGCTGGTTCTGCTGCTTGTCGCGCTGGTTCTGCTGGTGGTTCTCGGGCCCGGTCCTGGGGTCCGTGTGGGCCTCGGGCCGGTGGCGGGCGTCGGAAGACTCGGCTGGCTCGGTGGCTGGGGTCACTGCCCCATCCTTCCGCACCGCAACCTTGTCCCGCTCGGTGGTGCGCAGATCCGCTCAGCGGAGCCGCTGGTTCAAGCCGTGGCCGGTGTCCGTCGAGGGATCAACCGCGTTGCCACGAAGGGGTTTTGCGGGTGAATCGGGTCGAACGCGTTCATCGGGTGAAAAGGCGCTGGATCAGGCGGCGCGGGTGAAGAGCTCGCGGGTGGCCTGCGCGGCGCCGGACCGGCTCGGGGCGTTCTCGCGGTGCGGCTGGGCACCGAGGTCGTTGGAGGCGGTCGAACCGGTCGACGCGGCGGCAGCGGGTGCGCCGGCCGCGGCGGCGAGGGCGCCGAGGTCACCGAACTCGTCCAGCCCGTCGGCGGTGCGCAGGCTGCGGGCACTGGGCGAGGTGCCGTGTGCTTCGGCGCCGATGCGCTGCTTCATGGTGGGCGGCAGCGTCCGGCCCCGGCTCCTGCGCACCAGGCGCGACTCGGCCGCACGCGGTGCGGGGATGCGGGCGCCCGCTCCTCGGCGCTTCGGCGGCGCCGGCGGGCCGACCGGGGCCGGCACCGTACTTGTCGGGGCACCCGCCGCCACCTCCGCTCGTGTCCCCACCGCGGCCCGCGCGGTGTTCTCGACGGTGGCGGCGGTGATGTCGGCGGCGACAGCCTGCCGACGGGCCGCGGTGCGGTCCGGAGTGGCGAATCCCAACGCGGCGATGCACTTGAGCAGCACGCTGAGCAGCGCGCCCCAGAACGTCTTGATGTCGGCAGCCATCGACCTCTCGCTTCCTGTTCTCGTCATGCGGTGAACTGACTAATCCGATGATGCGGAAACGAGCACACAATGCGTGGAGCCGCACCTTGGGTTCGGCGATATTCACATCAACGCCACCCGGATGGTGCAACCACGGCATTCCGGACCAGGGTCCGGGAGGCGGGCGCCCTGCCCGCACAGCCCTTGTCCCAGGCCGCCGACGACGGCTCCGACCAGGTTTTTCGGCGAGCCCGACACGACGTTCACCCGCCCGGCACACCGGCACCGAAGATCCGGGACCGGACCCTCGCCGGTTGCCCACCGGCGGCGCCGTATCCGCCCGCTCCCAGGGAGATCCAGGGCGGGCCTCGTACTTACCGGATCGGATCGATCCCCACCCGTAGGCTCTGCCGCATGAGCATGCGCCTGAGCACTGTGATTCTGCCGATCTACCGCTGGACCGAGGGTCGGAAGGTGTGGGAGGGGGCGGAGGAGCTGGGGTTCCACGCGGCCTACACCTATGACCACCTGTCGTGGCGGACGTTCCGGGACGGGCCCTGGTACGGGGCGATCCCGACGTTGACCGCTGCCGCCGGGGCGACGTCGACGATCCGGCTCGGCACGATGGTGACCTCAGTCAAGCCGCGTCCACGCATCACGGGCTGACCTGGGGAATCGCACTCTCCAAGCCCACAAGGCTGCTGGCGCTGCGTCTCAAATGGCTCGTCGCCCCGAGTGGGACTGCTCTCCTGGGCACCAGGCAGTCCGTCCACCGACACCTGACGATCGGCCACGCTCGCTGAGAAGCCCCGCGGACCATCGCAAAGTGATGAAAGTGCCCCCACTTCTGTCCGAGTCGGCCTACGCTGCGGGACTACCGCGCTTCGGACTGCAACCGACCGAAGCGGAGGTGGAGGTGACATGGGCGGAGACCCGGGCTCGTACGTTCCTGTAGCGGTCGACGAGCGTAAGAGGCACGTGACGGCAGCGAGGGCTCGTGGCACAGCTCAGCCACCTGATCCATACGGGGATCGGGCTCTGCTGACCTCCGCCATGACGAAAGGCTACGAGGCCGTACCCGTCGCGGAACGGGATCGGTTGCGGCGTTATCTGGACGCCGTCGTGGAAGTCCGCTCAATGCCTGTGCACACCAACGTCGCCTTCAACGCACTGTATTTCGGTTACGAACTCGGCGGCGACGGCTATGGCGGCAGTCCGCTTCGCCTCGACGATTTCCCCGTGATCACCTTCGGTGAGTCTGCCCCTGCGCTTCCTGTCGGAGCGATGGTGCGGGTGCACACCGGCTCGGACCCGCTGTATGCCGAGATCGTCTACAGAGAGGGGGCCCACCCTGGGACGCGTGCCCTTGGAGACGTGCCCGCCTGGGTCTCGGGTGCACCGGTCGGAGCCGACGGCCCCGGGAAGCCGGGAAACGGTGGGGCGGCACAACGTCGGGAGCTCTTAGTCCCGGACTTCCACGCCTTCGGTCCAGCTCTGAGCTTGTCGCAGGCTCAGCTCCATCGTCTGCGCACGCGCCAGCGCTGGATCAATGAGGACGCACACGTTGTCGTGAATGTCGGCTACGTGTCATCTGATGTGGCTGGGCACGATGAGTTGGCGGCGTATGCGGACCATCTCCTGACAACGGCACGGGAACAGTTGCTCAGTCCGTTCGTCCCCGTGTCACTTGCCGCATTGGTAGATAGCACGCACGACGGTGACTTGCGGGCGGGGCTGCTCGGGCTCCTCGACACAGTGCGGGGGGTGCTCAGGTCCAGCGACGTCCTCCGCACGTGGCAGGGCTACGCCATGACCCGAACCTCCCTCGCGGCCTGTTGGCGGGACACTGGGCCGCTGGGCGGTGGTGACTTGCGGTCGCTTGCTGCGGCGATCGAGAACGCAGCCACGCCAGGTAAACGGCGCTACGGCCTCACGTCGCCGATTACCGTGTACACAGCGGTCGGACCACGGCTTCGCGGGTTCTCGGGCGCCGAGGGACTACTCACAGGTACTGGGTACGCGACAGCGGTGTGTCGGGCGAACCTCGCACTCGCTGACACCGTACGAGGGGACAGCGACCAGGGCCTGTTCGAGAATGGCTCGCGGATTACACTCGACGACGCCTTCGAAGGTGGAGGTGTGTGGCGCTCACACCACCCCGGCGATGCTGAAGCCACCGGAGATCCGCTGGCTCCCAGCGGACGTGGCTGGGATTCGACGCTACCCACGCCGCTGGAGCAGGCGCGGGAGTGGGCACCGGTCGACGCCCCTCTGGCCGACGGCGCCTCTCTCGGTCCCGTCGCTCTTTTGCGGAACGACATGGAGCAGGTCGTCTGGCGGGCCCCCCTTCGGTTGGACCAGCTCATCAACGGTTGGTTCCCATTGCCTCCCCTTGTCATGGAGGAGCTTCGCTGGTCGCAGGACAGGACTTCCGCAGTCCGCCTCGAAGTCAAGCACGCCGGCCAGAAACTGGGCGAGAAGTTCGCGGTGCAGGACGTCACCACCGAACTGGTTGACAGATCAGGCCGGATAACGGGAATCGCCTGGCCTGAGGAATTCTTTCCCGGGCTGATGCTTGAGTCGCGTCTACGCCGCGGCGAGCAGGTGATCCGCATCACGACGATGCCGCTCGGCGAAAAGGTGCTCATCGGTGATCGCGAGACAGGGCACTGTTATGACCCGCAGGTGCTCACCAGAGAGGACGCTCCGGGGAGTGACCGCTACGGTGACAGCGCGATCGGGCTCGGCCCTCGTCAGCTGGTCATGCGTACGGTGCGCCGTTGCGGTCTGCTCACCTTGGACGGCCACGCGTTGATGGACCGGGCCGCATTGCCTAGCGCCATATACGGACGGCGGCCAGCCCAATCGCAGGCGGCTGCCCTCAGTGCAGCCATCTCGGAGCTGCTCGCAGGGCGACTGCTGGAATCAGTCCTCGGCAGTCGAGACGGCTGGGGGCAGGCGCATTTCCCACCGCGGGACGGTCAACGGACCGTTCCGCTCCTCGGCTATCGCCCTTCCCAACCACGAGTGATCCGCCCGTGGGCACACACAGAGCCGGCCGTTGAGGAGCCATACGGTGTCGTCCAATTCGTCCCCGGCCATCTGCGCCGACTGAGACCTGGCCACTCACCGAGTGAGGCTCAGCGTACGGCCTTCCGAGAGCATTGCCGCAGGCTCGGCAAGGCGGATGGCTGGGAGCTGCCCTACGGCTACACGTTCGTCACTGATCACACCCGCTGTCGCTGACGCAACACATTCGAGCGTCGGGCCAGTCCGGTCTCCCCGATGCGTTCAACAAGAAACGGAGTACGTGTACATGCAGGATCGCTACCGAGTCGTCACGGGGCCACCGCTGTCTCCGGCGAACGTCTCGGCCCAAGACCTCGAAGGCTTGGCTGCGGCACTCAACGCCTTGGACACCCCGGCCATCGCGGCCCTGAACGACCTCACGGTCGATATGGTGGAGCTGGCCTTCAACTCGTTGCGGCCGCGAGACCGGCAGGAGCTCCTCCGCAACCTGGGCATTCGCATGGCGGCTCCCCGACGGGTGAGCAAAGCCCTGTGCCGAGACGTCCTAACGAGAATGCGCCGCGAATCCCGGCAACACGCCTGCACGTGCGGGGTCGGCAGCCTCACAGCCACCGTGTTAGATCAACTGGTCAAGTCCGTCTTCGCACAGGCCGGAGAGGTGGTTCCCGACCCGGTGGCCCGTTGGGGCCCGACGCTCGTTCGGGCAACAGTGTTTGCGTGGTGCAACGCTACTGTCGCCGACGCGCACATTCTTACGTGGACGGCCGAGCAGGACTGGTTCGGGCTGTCGAACGACGAGATACAGGCAAGCCAACTCGCTGCAGTCGGTACCGAAGCCCGCTTGATCGTTGATGCCTACCCGGACTTCGCCCCCGGAACGCAGGAGGACGACGAACTTTCCCTTGGACGTGGCGGCGCACCCGCGAGCACCGCCGCCATAGATCCGAAAGGCACAGGCTCCGGCACTGCCACGTCCTTGCCGCCCGGAAGCCCCACCTTCGACGAAGCGGCCTCTGTGGCGTCCCCCAGCCTCCGAAGCGACGAAGAAACAGATGCAGAGGCTGCGTGCCGCCAATTGGAGTCGGCCCTCGCGCAAGCCCGGCAGGCCGCAGACAAGGTAACCCGCGCCGTCGTGGACGGTCGCCCGCCGCAGGAGGAGGACCTGGTTCCGCTCGCGGCGATCGGCGCCGTCTTCGACAGCGTTGATGCGGCATTCCACGCGGCAGGAATCGAAGGGGTGCCACGCCGCTTGGACGATCTATCCCGAGCCGCACGCGCCCATCGCGAGGCGCGCGAGCGTGATCTCCAGACGCAGGAAGGGTTGCGCGAGCTGATGGCCATCGCCTCCCGCCCGGATGGCTCGGCTGCTGCCGCTGTTGCCGCCGACGCCGTACGCGATGCGACCCGCCGCCTGCTGGAGACACAGCCCTGGGCCGAGCCGCAACGGGAGGAAAGCGCCGCGCTCGCTGCCCTGGCCCGTCTCGTCCGACTTGGCAGGCGGGCAGACGCCGCGGCGGAGATCCTTGCCCTGCAAGAGAAGGTGCTGCGGGTGCTGCCACCTGCGTGTGCCACGGCGGTGGTCCTAGCTCATGAACTGGTTATGTTTCAGGAGGACGCCGACCGTGCGCCGTCCGATCCTGAGGGGAGTGGTCCTATCGACGCTCCCGCGGACGAGAAGGCCGCAGAGCCCGCGGCCGAGCAGCTTGTCGAATCAGCGGCGGAGACTGTCGACGCCTCGCTCGAGAAGGCCCCGCCCCTTTCCGCTTCCCGCAGGAATGCAGCTCCGCCTGCCCACGCGACGGTGCACGAGCCGGTCTCCACTGGGGATACGCAAATCACACCCAGCGTCGACACCGGCAAGGTGTCCGATACGGGCTCAGAAGGTTCTGTCCCACCGCTTGTCGAACCGGCAGACCTTCTCACCATGGGGAAGTCCGTCCGGCAGATAGACGCTCCCGGAGTGGACCATACGTTTGAGGCCGCGGTGGAACAGGCCCTGGCAAAGCTCGTCGCTGACCGACGCTTCGGGCTCGCGCACCATCTCACGTTCGTCGCCGGCGGCCCAGAGCCCCAGGTAGCGGCGCTCCGCCTCGCAGGTGCCGCCGCGTTGCTCACCTCTGGTGACAGCCAGAGCGCTCGGCTGACATCGGACCTGCTCCAGGACTACGGACGCTACGCCGGCCAGGACACCGACGGCGCTGAGCTCATCTTGCTGCCTGCACTGCTGCGTACTGCACTGATCACTGGCGACCACTTGGCAGGCGCGCAACTCAAGGCACTTGTGCCTCGGCTTCCAGACCGGCTCGGGGAGGCGGCGACCGCCGTCGCCGACCGTGCCCTCAGTGGTGCCTTGATGATCGCGTCCCCCCTTGCGGCCGACACATCTCAGAACGTGGTCCGGCTGCGCGAGCTGCGCGAACATAGTCGCCTTCTGCTCACACCACAGAGGCTGCGGTTCGCACGGGCCACGGAGATCGCCAAGCGCTGGCTTGCCCCTGTCGATGGGATGCTCGGGCGGCTGCTCGCGACAGTGGCCGACGACAACCGCGACTCTCTCCAGGATGCACGGGAGCAGGCCGAACGGCTATCGAAGCTGGCCGAGATCAACAGCGAGATCGATCGTATGGACCGCAAGCACCGCGCATCCAGCGGCAAGCCGTTGCAGGGCTCGGGACGTCAGGATCTGGTGCATCTCGTGGAGCGCGCGGTCGGCCTCGTCAAAGAATGGTGCCTGGTGGTAGACGGCAGCCGCCGCAGCGGCCGTTCCGACAGTGATCGAGCCGCCAAGGAGATCTCCGCTCTGCGCCAATCTCTGCTGGACGGCAAGGAGGATGTGCTCGCCGACCTGAAGCGGCTCGCACGGAGCTCGGACGCCATATCAGCTGCGACGGCTTGGGCGGCGCACTCTTCGATGGAGGAGCTGTTCGCCCTGCTGGCCGGTGACTCTGCGGCCTCACGGTCCGACGGTCCGGTCGACCTGGAACTCGCGCTGAACGCAGAACTACTGAAGGTGTGTGACTCCATCGATGAGCGGCCTTCGCTCGACGGGCTCCTCGCCGCTGTCGACCGGAGCTGGCATGATGCCTTCGACGAACGACTCTCACATGACGCCTTCACCGCGGCACGCGCCATCATCGACCTGTCCGTGCGCGGACTGCTTCCCGCAGCGCAGGCCGTAGAGTTCGCACCGCTATCAGACACCCAGGTCGACGACCGGGAAGCCGATCGGCGCGTAGAGCTGCGCGAGAGCCACCGCACTCTCATCGCCGAACTACACCGTGCCCAGGCTGATGGTGCCGTGACCGAGGACCAGGACCTACGCCTCCAGGAGCTACTGGCCGACGCACGCGATCGCCTTGAGGGGCCCGGCGCACACGACCTGAGGGAAGTGCGTCGCGCGCTGGACACGGTACGGAGCGACCTACCAGCTTTTCGGCGGCAGGCGGCCGATCGAATCCGTGCCCGACTTGACGCCTTGGACCTCGCCACCGAAGAACGGGACCAGGTACTGCGGCGTCTGGAGACAAACGACCTGGCCACCGCTGCCGACCTCGTGTACTTCCTGGAGATCGGCGAACCGGTCCCGGAGATCGAGGGAGGAGAGTCCCACCTGCCCGACTTCTTCCCGGCCGTGCCCGACGGTCTGCCGGGAGGTATCGACGACGGCCTGGTGGCTCTGGTGCGGTCCGGTGGGAAGCACCCTTCGCTCCCTGTCCTGGACTACGGTGACCTCTCCACTGATGAGGCGGCACTCGCCGCCGATGCGCTTGAGGAGTGGCGTGTGCTGGCCGGCGCCGAACGGAACGACCGGCTTCACGTGGCTCCGACGAGACAGGTACCGCCACTTCTCAAACTCCTCGGCTACGACGCGAAGAGCGCCAGAGTGCTCGATGACGGGTCACAGCACCGCAGAGAGTACCGACTCTTCGAAGCAACCGGAGTAGAGGTCAATGGCAGAGCCAAAGCGCCCGCGTTCGGCTCCGAGATCACGGAACAGGGCGGCAATCTCAGGGTGATGATGGTCTGGGGTCGACCGCACACCAAGGTTGTCATGAGCTGGGCGGAGCGTGACACCAGCGACGCGAGCCTCCTTGTGCTCTACTTCGGCACGTTGAGTTGCGAGGCACGCCGGGAACTCGCGGTTGGTTCGGCCCGGTTGCAGTCGTTGTTGGTCGTGGACGACGCCGCTCTCGCGTATCTCGCCGCCCGTGGAAACCGACAGGTCAGCACCACCACGCAGACACTGCTCCCCTTCTCGGGCGTTAACCCTTATATCAGGGAGAAGCGCGGTCGTATCGGTGGCGAGATGTTCTACGGCCGGGAGGCTGAGCGCAAGAGCATCCTTGACCCGCGCGGCACGCAGGTGATTTACGGAGGCCGAGGGCTCGGCAAATCTGCTTTGCTCGCCGATGCCGGCGAGCGGTTCACTGAGCAGCGCCCCGGCTATAACTTGGCGGTGTACGTGAACCTCGATCAGGAGAACATCGGGAAGGGCAGTTCGTTCGGGCCAGAGACGCTGTGGAGCGTTCTGGAACGGGAACTGACCGCAGCGCAGGTACTCGACGACAGAACGCAGGGGCGCAGAAAACGACAGGAGATCTCGGAACGGGTGCGTGCCGGCATCAGGACATGGCTGGAAGGCGACTCGCGCCGCAAGCTGCTTATCCTGCTGGATGAATGCGACCAGTTCTTCGAGGCTGACGCTCCTCGCTTCGATCAGACCAAGAGACTCAAGGGCCTGGGGTCTGATACCAAAGACCGCGCCAAGGTCGTCTTCGCTGGCTTACATTCCGTGCAGCGCTTCTCCAAGCTCGCGAGTAACGGACCCTTCGGTCACCTCGCACAGACTCCGAAGGTGATCGGCCCGCTCGCTCCCCAGTCCGCGGCTGAGTTGCTGGTCGAGCCAATGCGGGCACTTGGGCTGGAATTCAAGGATCTGGATCTCGTCAACCGTGTTCTTGGTTTCTGCTCCTATCAGCCCTTCCTGCTCCAGATGTTTGGACATCGGCTGGTTGAGCTGATGCAGCGCAAGCGGGCACGGCGAGGAATCGAGGGCCCGCCATACGAGGTGGAGGTGGCCGACATCGAGGTGGTGGAATCGGACGCCGCGCTCAGGGACGGCATCTCGGCAGCCTTCAAGGACACGCTGAGTCTCGACCACCGCTACGACGTGATCGCCAATGTATTGGCCTACCACGCTCGCCATCACGGCCTGGAAGTGCGTTTGAGCGACACCGAGCTGCGCGACGAGTGTGAGACGTACTGGCGTGAGGGGTTCGAGCAGCTCGACACCGAGGGCTTTCGCGCATACCTCTCCGAGATGGTGGGACTCGGCGTCCTGGCGCCCAACCACGATGGTCTCGGCTGGCATCTTCGCGGTCCGAATGCCCTGCGCATGATCGGTACCTCCCACGAAGTGGAGGCCCGCCTGCTGAGAGCCGAACAAGACTGCGAACTGCAGGAAAGCATTGTGCAGGAGGGCCGACCGGAATTGCCGGACGGTCGACCGGCCCCGCTGACCAACACCCAGCTCGATGACCTTCTGGGAGAGCGGTCCAACCGGACCAGGATCGTTCTCGGAACCTCTGCCACCGGAGTCACCGACGTCGCCGGAGCCCTGCGTACGATCGCCGGGTCCGTCGACGGGTGGAGCCTTCCAGCGGTCGGCAGGCCCAGCGTCTACCGGCAGGAACTCACTGGGGGACGCCCTCAGGAGCGGCGTGTCGTCATCAGTGACTTCGTCAACTACCGCGACCCGGTACGTCCGGAGACCTGCCGAGAGGCGGTTGACCTCGCAGAGACCCTGCTGCCGACGACTCCTGGGGTCACCCGCGCGGCCGTCATCATCGTCAATACCGTGCAGCTACCCCTGTGGCGCAGCCTGCTGACGGGGACCGAATCCACCTCGGCCGCGCCAGTGGTGTTGCGCCGCCACGATCGCCGCAGCCTGCGCAGTTGGGCTCAGCGTGTAGACATGTTCCACACCGAGGACCGTCTCGATCTACTTCACGAGCTGACCGGCGGTTGGCCCAGCTTGGTCGGCCAAGCACACCGGTTGCACAGCGAACTGCGGGACGCAGACCAGGCCTTGCGCCGCATGACAGAGCTCCGCATGAGTCCGGCTGAGACCCGTGCCTTTGCCGAGTCGACCGGTGTGTACGAGGACCTGCTGCTCATCGCGGCGTATCGGGCCCTCGACGAGGAATTTGAGGATCGCTCGTTCGATCTGGAGAGCGCGGTGACCGCTGTGGCTCTCAAGATCGAGGATGAGGACGAGGCGCGCTGGATTGTCGATTGCCTCGACGCCCTTCAAGTGTTCGACCATGAAGACGGTCACTTGCGTCTGGAACCGCTATTGCGCCGGTGCGTGGCGCTCAAGGGATGACCGTGGGGAGGCTGGGCTGGGCCGCCCGCACGTCTTGGCAGCCAGCCCAGCCTTCCGCAAGCGGTCAAGAGACCGAGGGCCGTGGTTCTCACGCGGTGTCCGACGGTAGGGCGGGCTGCTGGAGGGCTGAACTCAAGCGGTGATTTGCCCTGGGGCCTCGATGGCGATGCGTTCGAAGGTGGCGTGGTCGTAGGCGAAGTCGGAGTCGGGGATGGGCCAGTGGATCACGATCTCGGTGATGCCGGCCTCCGCGTGGCGGCCGGCGAAGTCGACGAAGGCGTCCAGGGATTCGAAGGGGGTGGCGCGGTCGGGGGTGAAGCCGGTGAGGAGGATCTTGGGGACGCTGTCGGGGTCGCGGGCGGCGTCGCGCAGGGCGGTCGAAAGGCGGTCGACCTGGCCGCGGATGGCGTCCAGGGACTCCTTGGGGCTGCCGGTCTCGTACAGGGCGGGGTCGCCGGTGGTCACCCACGCTTGCCCGTACTTCGCGGCCAGGCTCATGCCGCGCGGGCCGGTGGCGGCGACGGCGAAGGGCAGGCGGGGGGTCTGCACGCAGCCGGGGACGTTGCGTGCCTCGACGGCGGAGTAGTAGCGGCCGTTGAAGGTGATGTCTCCCTGCACCAGGAGGCGGTCGAGGAGTTCGACGAACTCGGCGAAGCGGTCGGCTCGCTCCCTCGGCGTCCAGGGCTGCTGCCCGAGGACAGTCGCGTCGAACCCGGTCCCGCCGGCTCCGATCCCGAGCGTCACCCGGCCGCCGCTCAGGTCGTCGAGCGTCATCAACTCCTTCGCCAGCGGCACGGGATGACGGAAGTTGGGTGACGTAACGAGGGTGCCCAGCCGGATGCTGTCGGTCACGCCGGCGGCTGCGGTCAGCGTCGGGATCGCACCGAACCACGTCCGGTCCCGGAACGGCACCCGCCATGAGAGATGGTCGTAGGTGTAGGCGGTGTGGAAGCCGAGTTCCTCGGCTCCCTGCCATACCTTTCGACCCTCGGCCCAACGGTAGATCGGCAGGATCACGGTGCTCAGGCGCAGACTCATGTCCGGGAGCTTATGGCCGCCAGCACCCGTCCAGCGGTCCTTCGCGCTGCGTGGCGGGCTTGATGCCGGTAGACCTCCTACGCGTTGGTGGTCGGCCCTGTTTCGTCGAGGGCGTGGAGGTGGGTTTCGAAGTCGTGGGTGAGGCTGGTCAGGACGGCTTTGCCCTTGGCTGCTGTGGCGTGGGAGGGGTAGCCGATGACGCCGGTGTCGGTGTAGGCGCGCATGCCGTGGGTGAGGAGGAAGGGGCGGTCGGGGGCGGCGTGGTCGGGTTCGGCGTGCAGGAGGATCGAGGTCTCTATCTCGCCGGCGTGCATGTCGTCGTGGGAGTTGGTGGCCAGGCCCGCGTGTTCGCGGGCGCGGGTCCATTCGGCCGGGGTGGGGAAGAGAGTCATACGGGGTTCGGTGAGGTTGGCTTCCTGGACGACGTTGCAGGCGCGCCGAGGAGCGAACCAGGAACTCGCGGACTCGGTGGATGGCCGATCGCGAAGGGGCTTCGGCCAGCTCGATCACCAACACGGGTCCGCTCATGGCTCGGAGCGTATCCAGAGGGGATCGGCGACCCCAACGGAGCACCCGGTGTGCGCCCTTCGCAGAATCCGAGACAGAGTGCGAGGTGGTCACGGCTCGGGCTCCATGGTCCGTGCACGCGCGCCGCCGGTCAGATCCCGAAGAGGGGTGCGTCTTGTGGCGGGGTCGGAGGGTCGAGGACATCACGGAGGCGGGTGATGTCCTGGCGCCACCTCCGTCCCTCCGCAACGTCGTTCCATAGCTCGGCGAGTTCGGACAACTCGGCGACCACCTGATCCAAGGCTTCGACAGCGAGCGTCCGGAGGTCCGCAGGGAACTCGGGCAGCGGCTCCGACGGACCGTAGTTCGAGCTCGTGGGTACGCCGTCAGGATGTTGCGCGGCAACCAGGGCTGCCGCGGCAACGGCTCTCTCGGCGTCAGGGGTCTCCAGAAAGTCCGTGGCATCGGCGGCGCCTTTGAGGGCTCTGCGAATCACGGGCTCGCGTTCTTCCACGGCTGCCTCGTCCAGGTCGCCGGCGAAGTCGGCAGCGGTGTCGTTGTCGAAGGGGCCGATGTCCCAGGTGCCCATGTGATCTCCTCGCTTGGTGTTCTGGGGATCTTCGCACCGGCCACCGACAGCTGAAGCTGGCTGATGACAACGTCAACGCACGGCGGCATCGAGGTGCTGGGTGGTCGCTACGCTCACGCCATGTCTGACGATCTCGGCTTCACGTGCCCACACTGCGGCGACCACCACGCTCAGCTCCCCATGAGCTACTCGACCAAGGCTCCCGATGTCTGGGGCCCTGGCTTCGAGACCGATCCGGACAGCATGCTGTCGTCCGACCAGTGCGTGATCAAGGGCCAGCACTTCTTCATCAGGGGCCTGATCGAGATACCCGTGATCGGCAGCGAGGACGTCTTCTCGTGGGGCGTCTGGGTCTCCCTGAGCAAGGACAACTTCACCCGCGCCCTCGAAGTGTGGAACACCCCAGAGCGCGAAGCCGAGAAGCCGTACTTCGGCTGGCTCAGCACCGAACTGGCCCTCTACCCGGAGAGCACCACCAACCTGAAGACGAACGCTCACACCCGACCGGTTGGCAACCGCCCCTTCATCGAGTTGGAGCCCACCGACCACCCCCTCGCTGTCGAACAGCGCAACGGGATCACGCCTGACCGCGTACGCGAGATCGCCACTGCGGTGCTGCATCCGGCATGACCCCGCGTTGTTGACCGACTCATCCTCCGGTCCTCGGGACGACTATCAGGTCTGATGGTCTATCCGCTTGATGGCGAGCGTTAGTTCCTCGACCAGCGACTGGTGTTGACCCCGTTCGACGTGACGTGCCGGGCTCGTCAAGACCAATGTCTTCGCCTGCTCGAGAGCCTCGGAGCCCGCTCCGAGCAGTTCGCGGGTAACGATGATCGAGTCCATCACGCCGACGCCCCGAGCGCTCAGTATCTGCTGGATGACGGGCATGTCCATACCCGTCGCCAGCATGGAGCGAAGCTCGGCGACGAGTACCGAAAGGCGTGCAACTCGTTCAGGGGCGAGTCCTTTGAGAGCCATCTGTCAGGTCTCCTCGGCTGTTGGGTCGGGCTGCTCCACAGTGCCGCTCATGTTGAGGCCGGCGCTGACGGCCTGCTGGTCGTCGATCCCGATGTGGTGGATGAACGCCCAGGCGTCGAGTTGGCGACAGGCGAACACGGGATCGTATGCAGCAGAAGGCAGTTGAGGGATGCGCTTGCGGCCGGACTCGTCCAAGCGGTACGGCGCCTGGAAAGCGGTGTTCCACTGCAGGAGAGCAGGGGAAAATTGTTCCTCGGCCATGTCAGCTCTGATCCCGAGGTACGCGGCGACCTGCTCCCAGGAACTTCCACGCTCCACCTCGTAGATGATCGCCGAGACCAAGGCTCGCTCGGCCAGTTCGACGAGCTGTTGGGCCTGGCTGACTCGCCCTCCGAGGCCGGTGTCGGCATCTTGACGGGTACCCACGAGGCCGGCGGCACTGGTAGCTACGTCCTGGGCTTGATCGGAGAGCACGAGCCGGGCGAGTCCCTGGCGGGAGTACTTGGCACGGTCGTCGTCGTAGGGGGTCGACTGGCTCATGCAGTACAGCGTTCCATGACCTGCTGGCGCATCCCAGCGCGCGAACGCCCTCACCTACTCGCGTATTGGAGGCGGACGGCAGAATCAGGGGCCAGCAGGACCGTTGCGCTGCCGACGGAAGGTCGGTGTCCGAGGCGCAGCCTAGGGTACGGTCTCGTGGACGCTGCTGATCTTGACTACCGGGCCCGGACGCTTTCCGGCTGCATTCCCCCGCCCCTGGTCTCCCGCCTTCTCGAACTCGGTCATGCCGAAGAGGTCAAGTTCCAAGCCGGCCGCGGGGAGTGGTTCTGCGCGCGAGAGCAGGCGCGGCTGCTCGGCGGGCGGGCTCGGCAAGCAGAGGCTCGGGAAGTCCTCGCCCCGTACATCGCCACCGGGTGGTGGACTGCGGTCGAGGCCGCAGCAGAGCTGTTGGAGCAGTGGGGGCAGGTCGAAGTCGGGGTGATGAGGCGTTTACCCTGCTCAGCCCGCACGTTGCCGACTGGTTCCTGGCCGCCGCCCTGGTCGATGTCGCCGAGGGCACGGGTAGGGACGAGGACGTCGCCGTACTGCTGACGGATCGCATCGAGGCGGCGCCCGGCTGCGGAACCCCGGCGTGCCGCCGCCACGGCGTCGAACCCGGCAATGCTGTGGGCCTGCTCGCGACGATCCGCGAACGACAGGGCCGGGTCGACGAAGCAATCGGCCTGCTGGGCACCAGGGACACCACCTCGGTCAACGGTGGCGACCAGCTGGCCGACTTGTTGGCCCGCCACGACCGGGTCCAGGAACTGCGGACGTATGCTGCGGCCGAGTACCACGGGCATGCCGCGCAGCGCCTCGCCGAGGTACTGGAGGAGGGGGGTGACATAGAGGGTGCGATCGCGGTGTACCAGCAGCCGGGGGACTCACCGGCCCGCCGCTACCACGGGTCCGTACAGCTCGCGCAACTCCTCGTGCGCCACGGGCGAGGCGACGAAGCCCTTGCGGGCATACGCGCGCTCGCTGACTCGCCCGGCGGCGAGGAGGACTGGATCGTCGACATGCTGTGCACTCTGTGCGCAGACCAGGGCCGCGCCCAGGAGGGCCTCGCCTACCTCGACGCCCTCGCAGCGCGCCGAGGCGAGGAGAGCTGGGATTTCTTCAGAATGCGGCTCCCGCTCATGGTCGCCTGTGGCCTACGCGAGAACGCGATCGAGCGGGCACGGGCGCACCCCGAGGGAGGCACCTGGTACGCCGCCGAGTCCATCGCCGAGTTGCTGGCCGACGCCGGACGCACCGAGGAGGCCGTCGCCGTCCTCGAACGACACGCCCCTGACAGCAGCGTTCTGGCCTGGCATCTCCTCGACCTCGGTCGTGTCAAGGACGCTGTGGCGGTTCTCCAGCAGCGTGCGACGAAGTCGGCCGCGCCGCCATCGACGGGCACGCTCGCCGATGCGCCACCTATCGGAACCCCATGATGTTCCAGCTACCTCGGGGGCTCGACGCCAGACGAGACGCGTAGGCGCTACAGCGGGTTCTGCTCGATGCTGATGCGGTCCCAGTCGAAGACGCCGCTGGGTTTGGTCGACGCGCCGATGACGACTCCGGCGAAGAGGAAGCGCATCACGGCGTTGCGCCGCTCGTCCGTCATCTCTTCGGCTTCCCACGCCTTGCTCGCCTCTGGCCCGGTGAGCCCTTCTAGCAGCTTCATCGGCCGGACGACCAGGCGTCGCTGTGCCTTGGCGATGCGGTCGGTGATCTCCTTGCGCATGCCGCGGTACTCCGCTGTCGTGATCTCCTTCGTGGTCCACATCTGGTTCAGCTCGTCGAGTTGCTGCTGATCGGCTTCCACGGATCGGGAGGCCGCGTCCGGCAAGGAGGTCGAGGCGAGCTGGCCGGAGATTGTTAGCCTGCGCAGGAGGTCGATGGCCGCATCGGTGACGAAGCCCTCCAACTTCACTGCCGCGATGCGTCGTACGCACTTCTTGTCGCCGTTCCGGCTCTTGCGGGTGCACAAGTACGACGGCACAGCACCCACCTTCGTGCCGGACATGAGGGTGCCGCAGCGCCCGCACATCACCAGCCCTCGGAGCAGGTAGAAGCGGCGCAGCTCCAGGTTGGTCTGGTGGACGGCGGACCGGTACTCGCGCCGGGCACGCGTCTCCTGCCAGATGCCGGGCTCGATGATCGCGGGCCACTTGCCCGGCCCGACCTCTTCGCCCTGGTGCATGCGGATGCCGGCGACGTGCCGCGAGTCGAGGAGGGCCCGGACGGTGCCCTGGGACCACTCTTTGCCGTAGACGGTCTTGATGCCGCGCTTGTGGAGGAGAAGCGCAATGGCGCTCGGGCTCTGGCCCTTCAGGTAGCGGTCGAAGACCTCACGGACGATCTCGGCCTCGTCCTCGCGGATGGTCATGCCGTCCACCTCGTAACCGAGGCGGCGCTTGCCGGAGTGCGGGAGGCCGGTCTCGGCCCGCTCCTTCAGAGCCGACTTCAGGCGGCGCGAGGTGTCGTCCGAGGAGCGGCAGGCGTGGGCGACCTCGATGCGCAGGATGAAGCGGTCGTCGGGGTCGGAGAGGTTCCGCCGGTTGGCTTCGCCGTGGAGCAGGATCTGGTGGTCGTCCGAGACTTGAAGCAGTTCTTCGAGGTCTCGCGGCTGCCGCATCAGGCGGTCGGGGTGGTAGGCGATGATGTGCCGGAACTCGCGGCGGTGGGCACTTTCGAGGAGTTGGTCCCAGCCTGGCCGCTTGCGGTTTCGCCGCCATGCCGAGCGGCTGTTGTCCACGAAGACGTGGCTCGGGTCGATGACTAGCCCGCGGCGCTCGGCGATCTCCCGGCAGATGCGCTCCTGGCGGTCGACGCCGGTCTGGTCATCGTCGTCCGCCTGGGATATCCGGCAGTACAGAGCCGCCGGTTCACCTGGGGTTATTGTCATTTCCTGTGCCTCGTGTCGCCGCATGAACCGATTGTATGAACAAGGCTTTGGCTCGCCGAACTTCCGGCATCCGGTGACGCTCGCGAAGGAGCTGATGACGCTCGACGACGTCAGCGACGGGCGGGTGACGTTGGGGATCGGGTCCGGCGGGACCGGGTTCGACGCGCTGGTGCTGGGGCAGGAGGAGTGGTCGCCGCGCGAACGGGCGGACCGGTTCGCGGAGTTCGTGGAACTGCTCGACCGGCTGCTCACCCAGGGCGACATCACCTTCGGGGGCAGCTACTACTCCGCCGTCGAGGCGCGGAACATCCCCGGCTGCGTGCAGACGCCGCGGCTGCCGTTCGCGGTGGCGGCCACCGGACCACGGGGCATGCGGCTGGCTGCGAAGTACGGCCAGGCGTGGGTGACCACGGGTGACCCGGCGCTTTACGAGACGGGGACGCCGGAGGAGTCGCTGGCGGCGATCCGCGGCCAGATCGAGCGGCTCGGCTCGGCGCTGCGGGACGCCGCCCGCGAGCCGGCCGGCGTGCCCAAGGTGCTGCTGACCGGATTCACTCCGGACCGGGCCGCTCCGTTCAGCTCGCTGGACGCCTTCGTGGACTTCGCCGGGCGGCACGCCGAGGCCGGGATCGACGAGATCGTCGTGCACTGGCCGATCCCGGACTCCGACTTCGGCTACGACCATGCGATCTTCGAGCAGATCGCGATCGAGGCACCGGGTCAGCTCGGCTGAGCCGCCCGCCGCGCGTGCCGACCGGACCGCCACCACCGCGGCACGTGGCGGCCCGACGTCGTGCCCTGGAGCCCGGGACGGCGCCGCACCGCTCGCGTCATGGAGCGGCGGGTCGGTCGGCCAGCGCGTCCATCCGGCGGGCGGCCACCTCGCGGTCGGCGGCGGCGGCGACGAACGCCTGCACCCGGTCGGCCCCCACCAGCTCCTGTACGGCGGCGACGGTGGGCGCGGGCAGCGGCACGAGTACGGACAGGGGCGACGGGGGCGTGGACGGGGGCGCCGCCGAAGGCACGGTGCCGGCGGTGACCTCGGGCGCGGTGACCTCGGGCGCAGTGGCCTCGGGCGCGGTGGCGTCGCGCGTCGCGCCTTCCGCGCTGCTCCCGCGCCCCGCTTCCGCCCCGGACCCGGGCAACTCCTGCTCGGCCGGCGGCGTGAACGCGGCCGCGTCCCCCAGATGGCGCCGGATGTGCTCGGTGGCCCGCAACCGCATCGCTCGGGCCAGCTCGGCGTCGACGGTCTGCTGGGCGAGCGGGCGCAGCCGCCGGATGAGGTCGGTGGCCTCGGCGGCCTCCTCGTCGGTCGGCGGGTGCTGGAGGAAGCGCTGGAAGACGTACTCCGTGGTGAACTCCAGGAACCGCTCCGAGATGTGTTCGACATGGCCGCGCACCTCGCGCAGATGCCCGGTGATCGCGGCCAGCGGCACCCCTGCACGGTGCAGTTCGGCAGCGACGGCCAGCTCGCTGGGGCTCGGCGCCAGGAATTCGTCGTCATGTCCGGGCACTGCCTCCAGGACACCCAGCCGCAGCGCCTCCTCGACCGCCGTCAGGTCCATCACGCCGCCGAACGCCTCGGTCAGCTCGGCCAGCGCTATCCGGGCCGGTGCCTCGTCGGACCACGGCCGGTCCACCTCGCCGACCAGTCCGAGTACGCCGCCGAGCCCGGTGCCCGCGTCCCAGGCGGCGAGCAACTCCTTGATGCTCGCCAGCGTGTAGCCGCGCTCCAGCAGGTCGGCGATCTGCCGCAGCCGGGCCAGATGGGTGTCGTCGTAGACATTGGCCCGGCCCTGCCGCTCCGGTTTGGGCAGCAGGCCGCGGTCGGTGTACGCCCGGATCGTGCGGACCGTGGTGCCACTGAGGTGGGACAGGTCCTCGATCCGGTAGGCGCGCTGCTCTTCCGCGGTGGTCACGGACTTGCTCCTCGCTGGTCTGCTGTACGGGGGTCAGGAGGCGACGGTCGGCCCTTCCGCCGCCCCGCCGCCGGCGGACGTCCTGGGCTGGACGGCCTGCGCGGCGGGGGACACCGCCAGGTACTCCACCGCTTTGCTCAACGATCCCTCCTGTGACGGATGGTACGACCGCCGCAGGTAGCGGGGCATGGCCCCGTGCAGCGAGGCCCAGGAGGGGACCAGGCCGCGGCGGGCGGCGGCGCGGTGGTCCTTGAAGCGGTAGCGGCCCCGGTCCAGCTGCGGGTCGTGGCGCAGCAGATAGCGGGCACCGGCCACCCACAGGTAGAACAGCGTGGGCCAGGCCAGCGCCATGCCCTCGGCGCGGCGCAGGTAGCGCACCGCGCCCTTGCCGCCCGCGTGCTGGTACATGTCGAAGGCGACCGACCGGTGTTCGACCTCCTCGGCGCCGTGCCAGCGCAGCAGGTCGAGCATCACCTCGTCGCTGTCCGCGCCGTCCAGCGCGTCCGCGTCCAGAATCCAGTCGCCGAGCACCGCGGTGAAGTGCTCGATCGCGGCTATCAGCGACAGCCGGAAGCGCAGCCACTCGCGGCGCGGCACCGGCAGGCCCCACGGCGGGCGCTCACCCAGCATCACGTCGAACATCCACTCCACATGGCGGGTGTACGCCTCGGTGTCGAGTCGCTGCTCGGCCAGGTGCTCCAGCACATACGCGTGCTGGACGCTGTGGGTGGCCTCCTGGCCCATGAAGCCCTTCACGTCCTTGAGCAACCGCTCGTCCGTGACCAGGGGCAGCGCTTCCTTGAACACCTTCACGAACCACCGCTCGCCCGCGGGCAGCAGCAGATGCAGCACGTTGATGACGTGGGTCGCCGTCGGCTCGCCCGGAATCCAGTGCAGCGGGGTCTGCTTCCAGTCGAACGTGACCCGACGGGGCTTGATCGCGTGGCTCACGGGTGTGGCCTCCTTACGGGGTTCTGCGGGTGGGGATCGGGACGGACGAGGACGGCGACGTGGGCAGGGGCCCGGCCGGGCTGACGGGCAGCCGGCTACATCGGCGGATCGACCCGGGCGAGCGCGCGCAGCGCGCCCGGGGACATCCGCGACAGCAGCCGCGCACCGCGCGCCTCGGGTGTGACCGGGACGACCGCGGTGTCCCGGCGCACCGCGCGCACCACGGCTCGGGCGACCTTCTCCGGCGGGTAGTTGCGCAAGGCGTACAGCTTGGCGCTCTTGGCGCGGCGCCGCTCCTGCTCCTCGTCGCTGACGCCCGCGTGCCGTGCGCTGCCGGTGATCGCGGTGTTGACCAGGCCGGGGCAGATCGCGCTCACCCCGATGCCGTGCGGGGCGAGTTCGGCCCGCAGGCACTCGCTGAGCATCAGCACGGCGGCCTTCGAGGTGCTGTACGCGGGCAGGGCGCGGGAGGGCTGGAAGGCGGCGGCCGACGCGGTGTTGACGATGTGGCCCCCCTGGCCGCGCTCGGCCATCTGGCGGCCGAAGAGCCGGCAGCCGTGGATGACGCCCCACAAGTTGACGTCAAGTACCTGCTTCCAGTCCTCCGGGGTGGTGTCGAGGAAGGCGCCGGCCAGCCCGATTCCCGCGTTGTTGACCACCACGTCGGGCACTCCGCGCAGGTCGGCGGTGCGGGCGGCGAACTTCTCCATCGCGTCGGCGTCCGCGACGTCGACCACCTCGGGCCAGGCGTCGGGCGCGCCGGCCCGGCGGGCGGCCGCCGCGGTCGAGGCGGCGCCCTCCGCGTCCCGGTCCACCGCGACCACCCGTGCACCGGCCTCGGCGAAGGCGAGCGCGGTCGCCTTCCCGATGCCGCTGCCGGCGCCCGTGACCACCACCAGTTGCCCGGCGAACCGCTCGCGTGCGGCCGGCAGGCCCCGGCCGAGCACGGTCCGCACGGCGGGGCCCGGTCCAGCGTCGTCGAGAGCGGCCTCACCCTCGGTGGCGGCCACGAAATCCGTGATCCAGCGGGCCAGTTGGTCCGGCCGGGACCGCGGCACCCAGTGCTTGGCCGGCAGGGTGCGGCGGGTCAGCTGAGGCACCCAGCGGTCGAGGTCGTCGTAGAGCCGCTCGGACAGGAAGGCGTCGCGGGTGGGGGTGATCAGCAGGACCGGGATGTGGGCGACGGGGTCGGGGCGCGGGTGGCCGAGCCGGCGCCGGATGTTGTCGCGGTAGAGCCAGGCGCCGTGCGCGGCGTCCTGCATGAGGGAGGCGGTCGGATAGCCGTCGGAGGGGACCTTCTCGGCCCGGGCGAGCATCTTCGGCCATTGCTTGCCGAGCGGTCCCCGCCAGGCCAGCTCGGGCAGCACGGGGGTGTGCAGGGCGCCGACGTACCACGACTTGGCTCCCTGGCCGAGGAGTTGGGCGACGCGGCGCGGGGTGGGGCGGTGCAGGCGGCGGTTGATCCAGTGGCCGAAGTGGTCGAGGCTCGGGCCGGAGATCGAGGTGAAGGAGGCGATCCGGCCCTCGGCGGCGGGCACGGTGGCGAACTCCCAGCCCTGCACGGAGCCCCAGTCGTGGCCGACCAGGTGCACCGGGCGGTCCGGGCTGACCGCACGGACGACCGCGAGGAAGTCCTCGGTCAGCTTCTCCAGGGTGAAGCCGCCCCTGAGCGGGCTCGGAGCGGAGGAGCGGCCATGCCCCCGCACGTCGTAGCTCACCACGTGGAAGCGGTCGGAGAGCCGCTCGGCGACCGGCGACCAGACCTCCTTGCTGTCCGGATAGCCGTGCACCAGCACCACGGTCGGCGGGGCGCCGGGCGCGGCGGCCACACCGCGCTCGGTCACGCACAGCCGCACGCCGCCGGCGCCGGTCACGAACCGCTCCCGCACCGGACCGCCCGCCTGCTCGGCGCCGTCCGACTCCGTGTCAAGGCCCGCGTCCGCGTCAGCGCCCGCTGCCCGGCCCGCGTCCTCCGCGCCGCTCCCGCCGTCCGTCCCGCCCGTTCCGTCCGTCCCACCCATGCCGTCCACGCCGTCACCGCCCCCAGCACCGATCAACACTGTCAGTGATCAATGTGACATCGACCGATGGCAGCGTCAAGACCTCGGACCCCGACCCGTAGGCACTTTCATCCGATCGGGTGCCGACCCCTACGGGTGGTCAGCCGTGAGTCGTACACGAAGCACCGCCCCGCGGGCGACGCGGGGGCCTTGCGTTTACCACTACGGTCGAGCCGTGACTGTGATCGCTACCGAGAGCCTGAGCAAGCGGTACCCGAGGGTGACCGCGCTCGACCGGCTGACCGTGGACATCACGCCCGGTGTGACCGGGCTGGTGGGCGCCAACGGAGCCGGCAAGTCGACCCTGATCAAGATCCTGCTGGGACTCGCCCCGGCCTCCGAGGGCCGTGCCACCGTGCTCGGCCGCGACGTGGCCACGGACGGTGCCGAGATCAGGGCCCTGGTGGGCTACATGCCCGAGCACGACTGCCTCCCGCCGGACGTCTCGGCGACCGAGTTCGTGGTGCACATGGCCCGCATGTCGGGCCTGCCGCCCACCGCGGCCCGCGAACGCACCGCCGACACGCTGCGGCACGTCGGCCTGTACGAGGAGCGCTACCGCCCGATGGGCGGCTACTCCACAGGCATGAAGCAGCGCGTCAAACTCGCCCAGGCGCTGGTGCACGACCCCGAGCTGGTGCTGCTCGACGAGCCGACCAACGGCCTCGACCCGGTCGGCCGCGACGACATGCTCGGCCTGATCCGCCGCGTGCACAGCGATTTCGGCATCTCGGTGCTCGTCACCTCGCACCTGCTCGGGGAGTTGGAGCGCACCAGCGACCACATCGTCGTCATCGACGGCGGCAAGCTGCTGCGGGCGTCGTCCACCAGCGACTTCACCCAGACCACCGGCTCTCTCGCCGTCGAGGTCACCGATCGCGAGGACGACCTGCTCGCCGCGCTGACCGGCGCGGGGCTGACCGCCCAGGGCGCCGGCCACCTGCTGATGGTCGACATCGCGGGCGACGAGACGTACGACACCGTCCGCGACGCGGTGGCAGTCCTCGGCGTCGGCCTGGTCCGCATGGAACAGCGCCGCCACCGGATCGCCGAACTCTTCGCGGACACGGACGCCGCCACCGACACCGACGCGCACGCACCCGTCCCCGCGGGCACAGGAAGGAACGCCCGGTGACCCAGCCCGACCTGACGCCCACGGACGTCATCCACGACATCGGCTACCGGTCGTACGACGGGCCCCGCCTCGGCCGCGCCTACGCCCGCAAGTCGCTCTACGTGCAGAGCCTGCGCGGCGCGTACGGCCTCGGCCGCAGCGCCAAGTCCAAGGTGCTGCCGATGCTGCTGCTCGGCGTGATGTGCCTGCCGGCACTGATCCTCGTCGCGGTCACGATCGTCACGAACCGCAACGACCTGCCGCTCCAGTACACCCGCTACGCGATCGTGCTCCAGGCGGTCATCACGCTCTTCGTCGCCTCCCAGGCACCCCAGGCCGTCTCGCGCGACCTGCGCTTCAAGACCACCCCGCTGTACTTCTCGCGGCCGATCGAGGCCGTCGACTACGTGGCCGCGAAGTTCGCCGCGCTGGCCTCGGCGCTGTTCCTGCTGACCGCGCTCCCCCTGCTGATCCTCTACATCGGCGCGCTGCTGGCGAAGCTCAGCTTCGGCCACCAGACCGCCGGGTTTGCGAAGGGCCTGGTGTCCATAGCCGTCCTGTCCCTGCTGTTCGCCGGCATCGGGCTGGTGATCGCGGCCGTCACCCCGCGCCGGGGCTTCGGAGTCGCCGCGGTGATCACCCTGTTCGTGATCACCTACGGCGCCGTCTCCGCGGTGCAGGGCGTCGCGTTCAACCAGGAGAAGTGGCACGTCATCGGCTGGCTCGGGCTGTTCTCGCCGATCACCCTGATCGACGGCTTCCAGACCTGGTTCCTGGACGCCACCTCCGCCTTCCCGCATGCGGCGGGACCGCCCGACGCGGTGGCCGGGATCGCGTATCTGCTGGTCATCATGGCGATCCTGGCGGGCAGCTTCGGGCTGCTGATGCGCCGCTACCAGAAAGCGGGCCTTTCATGACCACCATCGGCATCAACACGGTCTCCCGCTGGTTCGGCAACGTGGTGGCGGTCAACGACATCACCATGACCATCGGCCCGGGCGTCACCGGACTGCTGGGCCCCAACGGCGCGGGCAAGTCCACGCTCATCAACATGATGGCCGGCTTCCTCGCCCCCTCCGGCGGCAGCGTCACCCTCGACGGCGCCGTCATCTGGCGCAACGAGCAGGCGTACCGCGAGATCGGCATCGTGCCCGAACGCGAGTCGATGTACGACTTCCTGACCGCACGCGAGTTCGTCGTCGCCAACGCCGAACTGCACGGCCTGGCCGACCCCGGCGCCGCCGCCCAGCGCGCCCTGGCCACGGTGGAGATGGAGTACGCCCAGGACCGGCGGATCGAGACCTACAGCAAGGGCATGAGGCAGCGCGCCAAGATGGCGTCGGCGCTGGTGCACGACCCGTCGGTGCTGCTGCTCGACGAGCCGTTCAACGGCATGGACCCGCGCCAGCGGCTGCACCTGATGGACCTGCTGCGCGCCATGGGCGCGGACGGCAGGACCGTGCTGTTCTCCTCGCACATCCTGGAGGAGGTCGAGCAACTCGCCCACCACATCGAGGTCGTGGTGGCCGGACGGCACGCCGCCTCCGGCGACTTCCGCAAGATCCGCCGGCTGATGACCGACCGCCCGCACCGCTACCTCGTACGCTCCAGCGACGACCGCGCGCTCGCCTCCGCGCTCATCGCGCACGGCTCCACCGCGGGCATCGAACTGGACCGCACCGAGCGGGCCCTGCGCATCCAGGCGATCGACTTCGCCGGCTTCACCGAGTACCTGCCGAGGATCGCCCGCGACCACGGCATCCGGCTGTACGCGGTCTCGCCGTCCGACGAGTCGTTGGAAAGCGTGTTTTCCTACCTGGTCACGGCGTAAGGAGCGACCGACATGTCCACCACCTCCGCGCTCCCCGACGCGCCCGCCGCCAAGCCGGCGGCCCCCCGCACCGGCGGTCCGGTGTTCTACCACCCCACCGTGGCCAGGCTCACCTACCGCGCGCTGCTCGGCCGCCGCCGCGCCCTGCTGCTGTTCGGGCTGCCCGCGCTGCTGCTGGTCATCTGCGCCGCCGTGCGCGCCCTGGCCGGCGCCGACGACGGCACCGCCAACGACATACTCCAGGGCTTCGCGCTCAGCTCCATGCTGCCGCTGCTCGGCGTCATCGCCGGCACCGGCGCGATCGGCCCCGAGATCGACGACGGTGCCATCGTCTACCTGCTCGCCAAGCCGATCAGGCGCTCCACGATCATCTGCACCAAGCTGCTCGTCGCCATCGGCGTCACCCTCGTCTTCTCCGCGATCCCCACCCTGCTCGCGGGTTACCTGCTCAACGCCAACGGCCAGAACATCGCGGTGGCCTACGGCATCGCCACCGCGGTCGCGTCCGTCGCCTACTCGGCGATCTTCCTGCTGCTCGGGGTGTTCACCCGGCACGCGGTCGTCGTCGGCCTGGTCTACGCGCTGGTGTGGGAGACGGTGATCGGCAACCTCGTGTCCGGCGCCCAGACGCTCAGCGTGCAGCAGTGGGCGCTCGCTGTCGGGGCGAAGGCCGCGCACGGCGACCTGGTCAGCTCGGCGGTGTCGCTGCCGACCGGGATCATCCTGCTGATCGTGGTCACGGTCGCCGCCACCTGGTACGCGGCGCGCCGGCTGAGCACCCTGAAGCCGGTGGGCGACGAGTAAGGCGCCGAACGCACCCGCCCTGCCAGTGCGTCCATCCGGCGGCTCACAGCGAACCGTCCGAGACTGGAGGGGATGGCCCAGGACTCCTCGCACAGCACCCCGCCGCCTCAGCGCCGCGCCGCCGGATCGGTCGCCCCGTGCCACCGGGTCACACCCGGCGACGCGGGGCGCGCTGCTGTCGCCTGGGTCCGCTCCACCCCGGGCACGCACATCTGGCTGCTGATCATCCTGCTCACCAGCGGGATCGCCGCGCTGCTGCCGGCGGACGTGCGCTCGCACGTACTCCACCAGGTCAGCACCAACCTGGTGGAGCTGCGGGCGCACCCGATCAGGGTGCTGATCGCCAGCGCGCTGTGGATACAGAGCCCGTCCGGTCTCGCCGTGTACGTGGTGCTCTTCGAGGTGGTGCACGCCACCGCGGAACGCTGGCTCGGCACCGCGCGCTGGCTGGCGACCGCAGCCTTCGCGCACGTGGGCGCCACCCTGCTCAGCCAGAAGGCGGTCTTCCTCGACATCCGGGACAACCGCCTGCCGCACTCCCTGGCGTACACCGTGGACATCGGGGTCAGCTACGGCCTCGCCGGGGTCGCCGGGGTCCTCACCTACCGGCTGCCGCGCCGCGTCCGCCGGCTCTACGCGGTGGCGCTGCTCGGCTTCTTCGGCTACCGCCTGGTGGCCGGTGACACCTTCACCGACCTCGGCCACTTCACGGCGGTGCTGATCGGCCTGTGCTGCTACGCCCTGACGCCGCTGCCGCCCACCCCTGCCGCGCACGCTCCGGTATCCGACGGCGGTACGGCCGACGGCGGTACGACCGACGGCGGTACGGCCGACGGAAGGGCGGCCGGGTGGGAGGACGGCCGCCGGGACCGCCGGTAGGCCCTCCCGGCAATCCCCCTGCGTACGGACCCGAGCCGCGTGCCTCAGGAGGCGGCGGCGCCCATGAGCCGCTCCAGAACCACCGCGATGCCGTCCTCGTCGTTGGAGAGCGTGATCTCGTCGGCCACGGCCTTGAGGTCGGGGTGGGCGTTGGCCATCGCCACGCTGTGCCCGGCCCAGCGGAACATCGGCACGTCGTTGGGCATGTCGCCGAAGGCGATGGTCTGCGCCGCGGTGACGCCCAGCCGCCGGGCGGCCAGCGACAGCCCGGTCGCCTTGGTGAGACCGAGCGGCAGCAGTTCCACGATGCCCTGGCCGGCCATGACGACGCCCACCATGTCGCCGGCGACCGCGCGGGCCGCCTCGGCGAGCGCGTCGTCGTCGAGTTCGTGGTGCTGGATGTAGAGCTTGTTGATGGGCTCGGCCCACAGCACGTCGGTGCCGGTCATGTGGATGACCGGGAGTTCGGGGTTGTAGATGTACCCGTTGCCGACCAGCACCTCGCCGTCGAGGCCGTCCCGGCTGGCCGCCAGGGCGACCGGGCCGACCTCCGCCTCGATCTTGGCCAGTGCCACCGCGGCGAGCTTGCGGTCCAGCGTCACGGAGGTGAGCAGCCGGCCCGTGCCCGCGTCGTACACCTGCGCGCCCTGGCCGCAGACGGCGAGCCCCTGGTAGCCGAGGTCGTCCAGGACATGCCGCGTCCAGGGCACCGAGCGGCCGGTGACGATGATGTGTGCCGCGCCCGCGGCGGTCACCGCGGCGAGCGCGGCGCGGGACCGCCGCGAGACGGTGCCGTCCTCGCGCAGCAGGGTGCCGTCCAGGTCGGTGGCGACCAGCTGGTACGGCAGCGGCCCCGTGGCGGAGCCGCCGGCCGTACCCGGCTCGGAGGCGGTCACTTGGCGGCGGGGTTCGCGCCGGTGGCCGGGGGTTCCAGGATGTCGCGCCCGCCCAGGTACGGCCGCAGGACCTCGGGCACCCGGACCGAGCCGTCGGCCTGCTGGTGGTTCTCCAGCAGGGCGACGATGGTGCGGGTCACCGCGCACAGGGTGCCGTTGAGGGTGGCCAGCGGCCGGGTGCCGTCGCTGTCGCGCATCCGGATGCCGAGCCGCCGGGCCTGGAACTGCGTGGTGTTGGAGGTGGAGGTCAGCTCGCGGTACTTGCCCTGGGTCGGAATCCACGCCTCGCAGTCGAACTTGCGCGACGCCGAGGAGCCCAGGTCGCCCGAGGCCAGCTCGATCACCTGGAACGGAAGCTCCAGCGACGTCAGCCACTGCTTCTCCCACGCCAGCAACCGCTGGTGCTCGGCCTCGGCCTCCTCCGGCGTGGTGTAGACGAACATCTCGACCTTGTCGAACTGGTGCACCCGGAAGATGCCGCGGGTGTCCTTGCCGTACGAGCCGGCCTCCCGCCGGTAGCAGGCGGAGAAGCCCGCGTAGCGCAGCGGCAGCCTGGACGCCTCGATGATCTCGTCCATGTGGTAGGCGGCGAGCGGGACCTCGGAGGTGCCGACCAGGTAGAGGTCGTCCTTCTCCAGGTAGTACACGTCGTCCTCGACCTGGCCCAGGTAACCGGTGCCCGCCATGGCGGCGGGCCTTACCAGGTTCGGGGTGAGCACCGGGGTGAAGCCCGCGGCGGTGGCCTGCGCGATGGCGGCGTTGACCAGGGCCAGCTCCAGCAGCGCGCCGATGCCGGTGAGGTAGTAGAAGCGCGAGCCGGACACCTTGGCACCGCGGTCGGTGTCGATGGCGCCGAGCAGCTCGCCCAGCTCCAGGTGGTCCTTGGGGGTGAAGCCCTCGGCGGAGAAGTCCCGGGGGGTGCCGACGGTCTCGATGACGACGAAGTCCTCCTCGCCGCCGATCGGGACATCCGGGTGCACCACGTTGCCCAGGCGCAGCAGAAGCTGCTGGGCCTGCTCGGCGGCCTCCTGCTGCTCGGCGTCCGCGGACTTGACCGAGTCGGCCAGTTCCTTGGTGCGCTTGAGCAGCTCGGCCCGCTCGTCGCCCTGCGCCTTGGAGACCAGCCGGCCGAGTTGCCTCTGCTCGGCGCGCAGCTCGTCGAAGCGGGTACTGGAGGACCTGCGCCGCTCGTCGGCGGAGAGCAGCGCGTCGACGAGCGCGACGTCCTCTCCACGGGCGCGCTGCGAGGCGCGCACTCGGTCGGGGTCCTCACGAAGCAGACGAAGGTCAATCACGGTCCACAGGCTACCGGGCGGCGGTCGGATGCGGCGACAACTTAAAGGCGTAATGCGAGCAATGTCCGGTTCGCTGGAAAAGCGAAAGAAAGGAGAGAAGGTGGCGATAACGTCGTTCGTCAACGCAATTCCGACCATCCCTCCCCGGGGTCAGCCGGCCTGTGGAGAACCGGAGTTGATCCACAGCGAAGGGTGGCGCCAGGGGCCTTCCCGGCCCCTCTCGGGCCGAGTTATCCACAGGGAGTGGGGAAATCCCGGCCGGTTGTCCACAGGGTGTGGGGAAGATCTGTGGAGAAGTGGCGAGATCATTTCCCGGGCTCTGTGTTCGGCTATGGATTCCCCGCGCAAACCCGTTCCACACTCCCTTTCGAGTGAGATGCGTTCCCCCGGGAGGATGGCGAGGGGGATTTGGGGTGACGCGGGGTGAGGTGTCGTACTCCGGGGCGACCTGGTGTCTGTGTACCAATTTGTCGACTTGGTCGGCTTCCTCTGTCGACTTGTCCCCAGTTACCCACAGGCCGTGCGCCGAGCCTGTGGATAACTCGGTGGACAACTCGCAAGATGGCTGGTGGGCAAAGCCAAGGCGAACGCCAGGTGACCGGGTCGGCGGTCACCTTCCGTCATGTCAGGGCCTGGGTTTTGGCGGTGGGCCTGCCTCAGGCGCGCCCGTCGAGCGCCCGGTTCAGCCAGTCCGCGGCCTTGCTGAACTCCTCGTCGCTCGCGCCGCGGCGTACCTCCGGCGCGATCTCGTCGGCCCGCGGGTACGACCCGAGCAGCCGCACCTTCAGGCAGCGCCGGTGCAGCCCGAGCAGCGTCTCGCTCACCCGCCGGTCGGTCAGGTGGCCCTCGGCGTCCACCGAGAAGCAGTACTGCCCCAGGCCCTCACCGGTCGGCCGGGACTCGATCCGCATCAGGTTCACCCCGCGGATCGCGAACTCCTGGAGCAGGTCGAGCAGCGCGCCGGGGTGGTCGTCGCGCAGCCAGAACACCGCCGACGTCTTGTCCGCGCCGGTGGGCGCCGCCAGCCGGGCCGGCTTGCCGACCAGCACGAAGCGCGTGGTCGCGTTCGAGGCGTCGTGGATCTCGGTGGCCAGCGGTTCGAGGCCGTACGTCGGGGCGGCGAACTCGCCGGCGAAGGCGCCGTCGTAGCGGGACTCCTGGACCAGCCGGGCGCCGTCCGCGTTCGAGGCCGCCGACTCCCACACCGCGTCCGGAAGGTGCTTCGACAGCCACTGCCTGACCTGCACCTGGGCGGCCGGGTGGCCGGTCACCGTCTTCACGTCCGACAGCTTCGTGCCCGGCCGGACCAGCAGGGCGAACGCGATCGGCAGCAGCACCTCGCGGTAGATCATCAGCGGGGCGCCGAACGCCAGCTCGTCGAGGGTGGTGGTGATGCCGCCCTCCACCGAGTTCTCGATCGGCACCAGCGCGCCGCCCGCCTCACCGGTGCGTACCGCGTCCAGCGCGGCGGCCACCGACACCATCGGGACCAGCTCGCGGGTGGCGGACTCGGGCAGCGTGCGCAGCGCCGCCTCGGTGAAGGTGCCCTCAGGTCCCAGATACGTGTAACGGCTCGCCGGCGACATGAGTTCAGCCTAACGGCCCACACGGGCGGCCCCGTCCGTCTCGTAAGCTTGTTCGCAAGGCCCCGCACGAACGTACGAGACGCGCGACCGCCCAGCGCCGGGCCCTCGCGCGTCAGCCCTCCCGCCTTGCGGGGCCGGTCCGCCGGCGCGTCAGCTCTCCAGCAGGCGCTGGCCGACGTACTCCCCCTTCCCCGCCCCGCCCGGCACCGCGAAGAGCCCGCTCGTCTCGTGGCGCAGGAAGCGGGACAGCCCGTCGGCGCCGTCGAGCTTGCGCTGGACCGGCACGAAGCCCGTCAGCGGGTCGGCCTGCCAGGCGACGAAGAGCAGCCCGGCGTCCGGGGTGCCGTCGGTGCCGATGCCGTCGTGGTAGGAGAAGGCGCGGCGCAGCATGGCCGCGCCGCTGTTCGACGCGGGGGCGGCCAGCCGGATGTGGGCGTCGCCCGCGATCGCCAGCGACCGGTCCGGGTTGATCTTGTCGAGCTGCACCGGTGTGGTCTCGACGCCGCCGGACAGCGGCGCGCCGTCGGACTTGCGGCGCCCCACCACCCGCTCCTGCTCGGCCACCGACAGGTGGTCCCAGGTGTCCAGCAGCATCCTGATCCGCCGGACGACCGCGTACGAGCCGCCCGCCATCCAGTCGGGAGAGCCGGTCGCCGGCACGAAGATCCGCTTGTCGAAGTCCGGGTCGGACGGCTTGGGGTTGTTGGTGCCGTCGATCTGCCCCATGAGGTTGCGCGGGGTGCGGGGCCGGTCGGTCGCACCGGGGGTGCGGTTGAACCCGTTCATCTGCCAGCGCACGGTCGCGGTGCCGCTCGCCGCCTTCTGCAGCACCCGCAGCGCGTGGAAGGCGACCAGCGCGTCGTCGGCGCCGATCTGCACCCACAGGTCGCCGTTGCTGCGCTTGGGGTCGAGGTGGTCCGAGGGGAAGTCGGGCAGCGGCGCCAGCGCGGCCGGCAGCTTCGACGTCAGCCCGGTCCGCCCGAAGAAGCTGCGCCCGAACCCGAAGGTGACGGTCAGCGAGGACGGCCCCGCGTCGTCGGCGACCTGGTCGTCGTACGCCGCGGGGGTGGCGGGGCGACCGGCCGCGGTCATCTCCCGCACCGCGTCCGACCAGCGCCGCAGCAGCGCGGCCGCCGCACGGCGGTCCGCGCCGGTCACCAGGTCGAAGGCGGCCAGATGGCCGCGGGACTGAGCGGGCTGCACGATCCCGGCCTGCCGGGTGCCCTCGAACGGGACGTGCGCCGAGCCGACCGTCGTCAGCGCGGTCGGCTCGTCCCGGGTGCCGGCCGCCACGGCGGCGCCCGCACCGCCGCCGACCACGAGCCCGGCCGCCCCCGCCGCGCCCGCGGTGCCCAGCAGCCGCCGACGGCTGACCCCGGGCCGGGCCGCGTCCTGCTCGGAGCCCTGCCCGGGGTTCTGCTCGGCCGGCCTGCGGACGGCCTGTCCGGCGGTGCGCCCCGCCGACTTGTTCGTGGCACTCACGACGTGACCTTCACATTCTTCGTCTCCGTCACCTCGTCGATGTCCGAGGTGCGGACGGTGACCGACATCTGCCAGGTGCCGGGCAGCGGCAACTGCGCCGCGCTCGCCGTCCATTTGCCGGTGCCCACGTGCGTGAGCGTGATCGGGATCGGGCCGAGGTTCTGTGCGGGCAGCGTGAACGCCAGCCGCACCTCGGGCACGTCGACCGGGGTGCCGGCCGCGCCGTTGATCACCAACTGCACCTGGTTGGGGGTCGCGGCCCGCCCGGGGGTCACCGTGACCTCCGCGGTGCCCTTCCCCTTCAGGCCGCCGGTGTCGTACGGCACCGTGACCGCGATCCGGCCCTGCCCCGAGGGCGCGGTGCCCGTGCCCGAGGACGCGGACGGTGCGGGTGCCAGGGCCTTCTGCTCCTCCGCGGCCCGCCCCGGCTGGGAGCCGGACAGGATCGTGGTCACCCCCAGCAGCACCACGGCCACCGCCGCCTCGGCCAGTACCGAGCGGCGCAGCGCGCCGCGGAAGGGGTCGGCGTCCAGGACCTTCCTGGCTCGCGCCGCGCTACGGGCGGCCTGCTGCCGGCGCAGTTGCGCGGCCCGGGCGTTGTCGGCCCCACCCGCGCCGCCGCTTCCGGACACCGCACCCGCCTTGGCGTCCGCGGTCGCGGCGGTCCCGTCCGTACGGTCCGTGGCCGCCGCCACCGGCTCGCGTACGCCCTGCGCCACCACGGTGCCGGCCGAGGCCGTGGCCGCCGCGGAAGCGGAAGCCGTGGTCGAAGCCGACGCCGAAGCGGAGCCCGAAGCCGAAGCCGTGGCCGGTGCCTGCCCGAGCCGCGCGGTCCAGCGCCGGGAGAACCAGGCGATGGCCACCAGCGCGCACACCAGCCCGATCTTGATCAGCAGCGTCCGCCCGTAGGAGGTGTCGGTGAAGGCCCGCCAACTGCCCATCTGCCGCCACGCCTGGTAGACGCCGGTGCCGACCAGCAGCGTGATCGCGGTGAGCCCGACCAGCGAGAAGCGGCGCACCGCGTACGCCTCGATCGGGCGGCTCGCGACCGAGGGCGCCCACAGCGCGGTCAGCAAGGTGATCAGACCGCCCAGCCAGACCGCCATGGACAGCAGGTGGACCACGTCGACCGGCATCGCGACCTGGTGCTGGATACCCACCGAGGCGTGCTCGGCCATCGCCCAGGTCGCCGCGATGCCGACCGCGATCACGGTGCCGCCGATGCCCAGCCCCCAGGCGAGGTCCGCGCGTTCCTCCGGGTCCTCCCGTCTGGCGTACGACCCGAACAGCACCGCCAGGAACACCGCGGCGGCCGCGAGCAGCAGCAGCCGGGACAGCAGCGCCGCCCCGGGTCTGGTCTGGAGCTGGTCGCGCATCACCCCCAGGTCGAGCGCCTGCCCGAGCCCCTTGCCGTTGACGTACGGCCCGCGCAGCAGCAGCAACGCGATGGTGGAGGCGGCCATCGCCACCCAGCCGGTCGCCGCGATCCGCTGGAGCGGGCGCAGCAGCGCGCCGCGCGGCCAGCACACCGAGAGGAACACCGAGGCGCCGACCAGCAGCGCGAAGCCGGCGTACGCGACGTAGCGGCCGACGCCGTACAGCGTGCCGGCCGCGCCGCCGCCGCGCGCCGCGACGCCGGACAGGTCGACGTCCGTCCTGGAGGGGGCGCCGATGGAGAAGGTGAAGGCGCCGGCGACGGGGTGGCTGTCCTGGGAGATCGCCCGCCAGGCCACGGTGTAGGTGCCGTCGCCCAGGCCCGGTTTGAGGGCGACGGTCGAGGTGGCGCCGGAGTCCTTGCCCTGGGCGTGGCCCGGGGTGCCGACGGCGACGTCGGTGCCGTGCGGGTCGAGCACCCGCAGCGAGTCGTCGGACAGCAGCACGCCCTCGGAGTAGGTGAGCACCACCCGCTGCGGCGCCGTCTTGACCACCGACCCGTCGGCCGGGTCGGTACGGATCAGGGCGGCGTGCGCCGAGGCGGGCACCGCCGTGCCGAGCAGCAGCCCGACCAGCGCGCCGAGCCCCACGAGCAGCGCCGCCGCGCGCCGTGGCCAGGACCAGGCCGCCCGCCCCGCGAGCGGACGCGTCCCGACCCGACGCCACCGCGACCCGGGTGGCCGGGCGCCCGGTTGCCGTACGTACGACCGTGTGTCCATCGGCTGTTCAGCCTCCTGGGTGGTACGTCGTCGGACGCACCGGCACGGTGACGGTCACCGTCGCCGGCGTGGCGTGCGCGAAGTGCAGGGTGAGCGTCACCTTGTCGCCCACCGCCGGCTTGTGGGTGAGGTCCTCCAGCATCACGTGGTTGCCGCCGGTGCTCAGCGTGAGCTTGCCGCCGGCCGGCACGGGCAGGGACATCACCTGCTGCATGGTGTCGCCGGCGGTGCGGTGCAGGGTGGCGTGCGCGGCCAGAGCGCTGGTCACGGAGGTGAGTTGGGCCGCGGTGCCGCCGGTGTTGGTGACGGTGAAGTACGCGGCGGCCATGTCGGTCAGCAGCGGCTGCGGTATGTACCCACCGGTCACCGCGAGTTCGGCGGGGCTCGCGGACCTGGCGCCGGCCGCGGCGGCGGAGGTGTCCGCGGAGCCCGGCGAACCCGCCGAGGACGAGCAGCCGGTGAGCGCGATGGTGCCGCCGGTCGCCACCGCGGCGAGGGCCACCAGCGCGGCCGCGCCGGCCCGGGTGCGCCGCCCGGCGGACCTGGTCGCGGTCACGACTTCTCACTCCTGATGATCTTCGGCAGCTCGCGCGTGTACTGGTCCGCGGTGGTACCGGACATGTACACCACGTGCGCCTTGTTGTCCTTGGGCCAGAAGCCCAGCACCTCGGCGCCGTGGGTGACGGTGATGCTGCCGTCCTTCTCCTTCACCGGCGGGTCGATGCCGACGCCGAGCGAGCGGGCGGCGGCCTGGATCGTACTGAACTTGCCGGTCAGGCCGATGAAGCTCTTGTCGATCGCGCCGAGCCAGGCGTTCAGCCGGGCCGGGGTGTCGCGGTCGGGGTCGGAGGTGACGAAGACCACCTGGAGCTTGGCCTGATCGGCCGGGGACAGCTTCGACTTGGCCAGCGCGATGTCGCTCATGGTGGTCGGGCACACGTCGGGGCAGTGCGTGTAGCCGAAGTAGAGCAGCACGGGATGCCCGGCGGTCTCCTTGACCAGGTCGAACGACTTGCCGTGGTTGTCGGTCAGCACCAAGGAGGGCTTGGCGAACGGCGAGTCCAGGGCGACACCCGGTCCCTGCGAGGCGTGGGTCGACACGACCGCGGCGGCGTTCGAACCGCTGCCGGACGACGAACCCCCGCACGCGGTGAGCAGGAGGGCGGCCGACGCGGTCACGGCGACTGCGCCGAGTTTGACGGTGGTGCGCATGTGAGAAGTTCCTGTTCGCGAGTGCTCGAAGGGGCCGGGCGGCCGCGGTCCTATGGTGCGCGCACCGCGACCGCCCGGCGGAGGCCGGTCAGGCCGAGGGCGCGGAGGGGCCGTCGGAGGCGCCGCCCGCGGCACCCGTGGACGAGGAACCCGTGGACGAGGCACCAGGTACCCCGGCGCCGGTCGCGGGCGTACGCCGCCGGCCGCCGTACACGCCGAAGCCGACGCCGATCACGCCGACCACGATCCCGGCCACGCCCAGGGCGCGAGCGGTGTCGTCGCTGCTGCTCGCCGACGCGGTGGTGGTCGCCGCGCCCTTGCCGCCGGCCGGCGGTGCGGCCGCGGGGCTGCCGGTCGTGGCGGGAGCGGCGCCGGAGTCGCTGCCCGCCGCGGTGAGCTTCAGGGTCGGTGCCGGGTTCTGCGGCTCGGGCTGCCCGGCCTGCGGGATCTCGATCCACCGCACCACGTTGCCGTCGCTGTAGGTCTGGAGCGCCTTGAACGACAGCGAGTCGGCGTTGTCCGGCAACGGCCCGAAGGAGACCGGGAACTGCTGGAACTGCCCCGGCTCGATCTTGCCGCCGGTCCAGGTGATCTTGGTGACGGCCGAGGTGACGGTGCCGTCGTCGGTCTTCAGCGGGGTGGTCAGCTTGGCCGTGGTGACCTTCGCCGTCCAGCCCGGCACGGGCTGGATCGACACCGAGGCGATCGGGTGGTCGGCCGGGAGGTTCACCTCCAGCTTGACGGTGGAGGCGTTGTCCTCCTCGCACGGCACCTTGAACGCGACGGTGCTGTAGCTGCCCTTGGCGGCCGAGCCCGGCTGCACGGTGACATGGGCGAAGGCGGGTACGGCGGCCAGCAGGACGGCGGAGCCGGCGAGCGCGGCGACGGTTGCGGCACGGCCGCGCATACGGGAACTGCTCATGGCAGGGGTATCTCCACGATGAAGTGGTGCGCTGACGGTGGACCGCGCACGGCAATGTGCGCGGGGGGACGCGGGCAGCCCGCCCCGGACCCGCACGCGTACCCGTACCGGGGACCCCGGCCGTACGCGTGCGCGTACGGGCGTGTGATGCGGGGGACCGTCAGGGGTACGAGGGGTGCTCGTGGGAGGGCGGCCGGGCGACCCGCGCGTCCGTCGGCGCTCCCGGTGGGGAGCCGACGCCGCGTCAGGCCGCCAGTGCGACCACCGGGGGACCGCGCCTGGCCAGGCAGTGCCGCAGCCAGACGGTACGGTGCCGGGCCGGCGCCGACCACATGGCGCCCCGTATCGGGCGGCGGGCGCAGGGCACGGCGGCGGCGAGCGCCGCCAGCAGGACGCAGGCCCGGCGCAGCGCGGACGGCGCCAGCGAGGTCAGCCCCGCGGCGCCGCGCACCGACAGCCGGACCAGCCGCCACAGCGCGGCCTCACCGCGGCGCAGCAGCAACCCGGCGACCACGGCGGCCAGCAGGTGGCCGAGCAGCATGGGACCGGAGAACATCGACAGCAGCATGCAGGGCAGCGACGCGTGGGAGCCGTGCGCGCCGGAGGAGCCGGCGAGCGTCGACATCCCCGGCATCAGCACGTCCCGCGGCTGCGTGGCGCCGCCGACCGCGGCGGGGTCGATCCCGGCCCGCAGCACGATCTGCCGCGCGGCCCCCGGGGAGAGCGCGGAACTGCTGCCACCGCCGCCGCACACCAGGCGGGCGGCGACGGCGATCAGCTCGTTCGTGGAGCCGCTCCGGGAGGAGCCGGTGACGGAGGCGCACATCTGCCCGGTGCTGAACACCGTGTGCAGGGCGAGTTGGCCGACGGCGAGCAGCGCGGTGATACCCGGCAGCCCGCGCTCCCGGCCCGCCAGCGGCGCGACGACCGCGAAGGCCGCGAGCCAGCCGAGCGCCAGGGAGCCGACCGGAACCGCACGACCCGATGCCATGGCGTGCCCGATCGCGGCGAGCAGCACGCAGACCGCGGTGAACACCGCGGTCCGCAGCAGTCGCATCCCGGCGCCCGCGCGCACGGTGGGCGCGGGTCGGCAGGAGACGGAGGAAGGCGCAGCCATGACGGCGGTCATCATCTCACTGCCCGGTTCGCCCGCCTACGGCGCCCTTGCCGCCGCCCGCCCGCCGGGACCGCGCCGGGACGCTGTCGGCACGCCGCCGATGACCCGCCGATGACCCGCCGATGCCCTGTCGACGACCCGCCGCGGACCCTGCTCGGGACGCCACCGGCGGGGCGATCCGGTACGCCGTACGGCCGTTGCCCGGGTCGTCCGCGGCGGCGCCCGTCGGCGCCGGCGGTCTTGACAGCCGCGCCCCCTACACCGCCGCGTGCGGCTCCCGCATCCGCCGAATGAGCGGCATCACGTCAACATCACGCTTACGCCCGGGCTTTCGCGGCAATACGTAACCGTATGTCGAGCCGCAGCCAGGAGGCTGGAGCATGAGCATCTGGTGGTCACTCCATTTGCGGCGCGAGGCTGCGAGCGTTCCGCTGGCCAGGAGACTGCTGCTGGGGACCATGGAGACGGCCGGGGTCGACCCCGACATCTCCTTCGATCTCTCGGTGGCCCTCTCCGAGGCGTGTGCGAACGCCGTGGAACACGCCGGTTCTGCCACGGGCTACAGCGTCACCGCCCAGATCGACGGCGACTGCTGCCGTATCGAGGTCGCCGACTCCGGGCCGGGCCTGCCCCACGACCACTTCCGCCTGCCGGCCCGGGCGCTGACCTTGCGGGGCCAGCAGGCCGAGCACGGCCGCGGACTGTTCCTGATCGAAGCCCTCGTCGACCATGTGCAGTTCCACGACCGCCCTGGGCACGGCACGGTCGTGGCGTTCGACAAGATGCTCAAGTGGCGGGAGGACGCCCTGCTCAAGGCGTCCTGACCCGTCGCCGAAGCATCCGTCCCACAGCGCCCGTCCCACAGCGCTCGGCCCGCAGCGTCGGGCCCCCTGCGTCCGGCCCGCCCCGCTCCTGCGCGGGGCGGGCCGGCCCACGACCGGTCAGCCCTTCAGCCCGGCCATCCACTCCTCGACCTCGTCCGAGCGGCGCGGCAGTCCCGCCGACAGGTTCCGGTTGCCGCTCTCGGTGACGAGGATGTCGTCCTCGATCCGCACCCCGATGCCGCGGTACTCCTCCGGGACCGTCAGGTCGTCCGCCTGGAAGTACAGCCCGGGCTCCACGGTGAGCACCATGCCCGGCTCCAGCGTGCAGTCCACGTATGTCTCGGTGCGTGCCTGGGCGCAGTCGTGCACGTCCAGGCCGAGCATGTGCCCGGTGCCGTGCAGCGTCCAGCGCCGCTGCAGGGCGAGTTCGAGCACCCGCTCCACCGGCCCCTCCAGCAGGCCCCACTCGACCAGCCGCTCGGCGAGCACGCGCTGCGCCGCCTCGTGGAAGTCGCGGTAGGCCGCGCCGGGCTTGACCGCGTCGATGCCGGCCTGCTGCGCGTCGTGGACCGCGTCGTAGATCTTCTTCTGCAGCGGCGAGAACCGGCCGTCGATCGGGAGGGTGCGGGTGACATCGGCGGTGTAGAGGGAGTGGGTCTCCACGCCGGCGTCGAGCAGCAGCAGTTCGCCGGCCCGGACCGGACCGTCGTTGCGCACCCAGTGCAGGGTGGTGGCGTGCGGGCCGGCGGCGCAGATCGAGCCGTAGCCGATGTCGTTGCCCTCGACGCGGGCGCGCAGGAAGAAGGTGCCCTCGATGTACCGCTCGGAGGTGGCCTGCGCGCGGTCGAGGACCTTCACCACGTCCTCGAAGCCGCGGGCGGTGGAGTCGCACGCCTTCTGGAGCTCGCCGATCTCGAACTCGTCCTTGATCAGGCGGAGTTCCGACAGGAAGACCTTCAGCTCCGTGTCCCGCTCGGCGGTGACCTTGTCGGTGAGGGCCGCTTCGACCCCGGCGTCGTAGCCGCGCACCACGCGGACCGGGCCGGTGGCCTCGCGCAGCACGTCGGCGACCGTGCGGACGTCCTTGCACGGCAGCCCGAGCAGCTGCTCGCCCTCGGTCAGGCTGTTGCGCCGGCCGACCCACAGCTCGCCCTGGCCGTCCAGCCAGAACTCGCCGTTCTCCCGGTCGGAGCGCGGCAGCAGGTACGCGGTCGCGGCGTGGCCGCCCTCGGCGATCGGTTCGAGGACGAGGACGGCGTCCTGGGTCTGGTCGCCGGTGAGGTGCACGTACTCCGTCGAGGCACGGAAGGGGTACTCCGTGTCGTTGGCGCGGGTGCGCAGGTTTCCGGCGGGCACCACGATCCGCTCGCCCGGGAAGCGGGCGGACAGCGCGGCACGGCGGGCCGCGGCGTACGGCGCCTGCGGTATCGGCTCCAGGCCGCTCCGCTCGGTGTCGGCCCAGCCGGACTTCATGACCGCGGTCAGCTCGTCGGACACCGCGGGATACAGCCCGTTCTTGCGCTGCTTGATCGGGCGGTCCTGCCCGTCGGACCCGGCCTCGCCCGCCTCGGCGGACTCCTGCGCATCGAGCGCTTCCTCCTGCCGGCCCCCCGCCGTGTCCTGCTTGTCCTCGGCCTTCGCCACGTCCTGCCTCCTCAAGAATGAACCGTTCGTCCATCGTATGGGCGCGGGACGGCGACCGGTCGGGGCGCCTGTGGATAACCGGGGGCGAGAGGGGGAGAAGGGGCGGAAGTGGAAGAAGAGTCACATGGTGGCGGCATGAATCGTATGAACGGGACGGAACGGTCGGAGTGGGAAGGGCGGGGCGGGCGCGGGGGACGGAACAGGTCTGCCGGCGGGCCGCCGTCAGTCGTCGAAGCGCACGGCGAGCAGTACCAGGTCCTCGATGTGGTCGGCCCGGTCCCGCCCGTCGGGGAAGAGCGTGCGCAGCACGTGGTCGGCCAGCTCCTCCGGGTCCGCCCGTACGCTCCTGGGCGCGGTCTGCGCGGCTGAGTGCAGCCGGGACAGCGCCCGGTCCGCCGGCTCCCCGGTGCGGTGCAGCAGCCCGTCGGTGTACAGCAGCAGGCTCTCGCCGGGCCGGACGGCCAGTTCGGCGCAGGGCGCCTCCCAGCAGCTCAGCATGTTCAGCGGCGCGGAGAGCGAGGTCTCCACGTACTCGCAGCGCCGGTCGCCGACCACCAGCGGCGGGCAGTGCCCGGCGCCGGCCATGGTCAGCTTGCGGCCGCCGCCCGGCAGCGCGGTGGCGTACGCGAAGAGCGCGGTGGCCGAACGGGCCGGCTCGGTCAGCCGCATCAGCAGTTCGAGGTCGGACAGCACCGCGACCGGGTCCTCGCCCTCCATCACGGCGTACGCCCGCAGGGACGCGCGCAGCCGGCCCATCGCGGCGACCGCGCCAGGCCCCTCGCCCGTCACCCCGCCGACGGCGAGCCCGAGCGCGCCTTCGGGCAGCGGCAGGGCGTCGTACCAGTCGCCGCCGCCGCGCGGGCCGGTGGTGTGGCGTACGGCCATCCGCAGACCGGGCACCCGCGGCAGCCGGGCCGGCAGCAGTTCCTCGGACAGCGCGCGGGCCGCGGCGCGGGCCCGGCCCAGGGTCAGGCAGCGGGCCACGTGCTCGACGGCGAAGCGCAGGTAGAGGCTGACGAGGCGGCGCTGGCGGTCGGTGGGCTCGGCGGGTTCGTCGTAGAACCAGACGGCGGTGCCGAGGCGGCCGGCGGGGTGGTCGGTGGGGAATCCGGTGCGGGGGCCGGTGCGGGGCCCGGTGGGGTGGCCGGCGGCGTGTTCGGCCCCGTCGCCCGCGCCGGTGCCGCTCTCGGCGGCGGCCTCCGCGACCAGCGGCACCGCGTAGCTCGCGGCCAGGCCGAGCTGGGCGGCGACCTCGCGGTGCCGGGTGGTCGGACCGGGGCCGTGCAGCAGGTCGGGGAGGACCGCCTCGGCGGACTCGGCGTCGAGCGGAACCGTCTCCAGGGTGCCGAGGTCGCTGCGCCCGAGACCCAGGCCGACGCTCGTTGCCGGGCCGAGCCGGTCCGCCGGGTCCAGGGCGATCAGTCCGCGCCGGGCGCCGACCAGCGTGGCGCCCGCCCGCAGCACCTCGTGCAGGGCGTCGTCGAGCGCGGCGGTACGGGCCAGCCGCTCGGTCAGTTCGTGCAGCAGGGACAGGTCGCACACCCAGGCGGCGAGCCGGTCCTGGACGGCGAGGGAGTGGTCGGGGGTGCCGCGGGGCGGCATCACGCGCGGGGCGGAGGCCGGCGAGGGCGGCACCGGGACAGGGGCGACGGGTGGTGCGGAACCGGCCGCGGTGGCGATCGTGGCGGCTGTGGCCGTACCGGGCGCGGGGTGAGCGGGGACAGGGGCGTCAGTGTCCGCCTGGACGGGAGTGGACGGCTCGCTTCCGGCCACTTTTCTGACGGGTGCGGGGCTCATGGCCGGATACTTTCGGCCGGTTGCCGGTGAGCGGGGCAATCGGTGCTTTTCGTCCGCAATGCGCGGCGCATCTGCATGAATAGCATCGCAAACCCCCATGTCGTGCTGCGCTGCTGTCAAGACCCCACTTCTACACGCACGATCGTGGGCATGTCCAGGATTGTCCCGGTACACGGAGTGGTGTCGGCAGCGTGCCCCGGACGGCCCTGTTTCCGCGATGTTGGCCGAAAAGCGCCACCCCCGGTGTATGCGCACGATCGACTGGGGCCAGCCAACAGCGCGTCATTTCGCGGGTGGTGGGTAGGAACCCGAAGTCCGGCTCAAGCGTCGTAGTACGTATACAGTTGACGGCCGACCCAACCCCGAGTGGCGAGGGGTGCGGCGTCCGACGCGGACCATGACATATGGCCCGCGACCAGGGCGCAGTGAGTTCAGTGCGAGTCCAAGAGCGCCGGTTGCGCGCCACCCTCCGCCACGTTCCACGCTCGGCTGGCAGTGCGATGTGCTGCCTCAAATGCGGTGTGCTCGACAGTTACGTTGTGCAGTGGGCAGATCCCTGGGCGTTAACGGAAAGGAACGAGCGCTGATGCGCGAGATCCTCGGAAGGCGACGCAAGATCTCTCTTCGGCGGAAGGAGCGGACCGCGTATCTGGACGCGGCGCTGACTTACGCCGAGCGGTGGCAGTGGCGCGTGGTCCCCGGCGTGGGAGTCGACGGGCCGGGTGCGCGGCGCCCGGCCGGTGCCCCGGCCTGTGGCTGCGGGCGCCCCAACTGTCCGGTGCCCGGAGTCCACCCGGTCGAGCCCGGACTCCTCGCCGCGACCCGTGACCCGCGCATGGTCCGCTGGTGGTGGACCCGCCGGCCGGACGCGCCCGTGGTGCTGGCCACCGGCGACCGCGTCTCGGCGGCGAGCCTTCCCGCGGTCGCGGGAGCGCGCGCCCTGGAGGCGATGGAGTCGCTGGGCTGCCGGCTCGGCCCGGTCGTGGCCACTCCGACCCGCTATGTCTTCCTCGTCGCCCCTTACTCCCTCGCCGAGTTGGGCGAACTCCTCGACAGCCAGGACTGGGTGCCGACCTCGCTGCGCTACCACGGCGACGGCGGGTACGTGGCGCTGCCGCCGGCCGGCGGCCAGCCGGGCCCGCTGAAGTGGGTACGCCAGCCGGTCGTGCCGATCGTCCCGGTCGCGGCCGTCAGGGCCGCCCGGATGGTCGACGCCGTCAAGGCGGTCAGGAACGCCGAGCGGACGCCGTGGCTGCCGCGGATCGACACCCTCGTCGACGCCCTCGTCCGCGCCGGGCGCACCGCCCCCGACGGGGACCGACTGCGCTACTGAAGGTCCTCTGACGGGGTACAAGCCGGGTGTCGCCGGAACCACCGGTGGATTGCGAGCGTTATGTTCGCCCGGACCCCTGATGTCGAGTGCAGGTGAGCCCTTTGAAGTCACAGCAGCCGTCGGACGCTTCGGACCAGCGGGGGCGCTCCCGGTCTCAGGACCGGGACCGGGAGCACGACCAGGACGGGGCTCGGGCGGACGGGCTGCGCAAGGT